>WRIF01000036.1 GCA_009782865.1 Promicromonosporaceae bacterium | reverse complement strand
GCACCGCGACGCCCGCGGGCAGCACCTCGGCGATGTGCCCAAGATGGGTGTGGTTGTTGACCACCGGGTGCGGCAGCGGCTCCGGATCGAGCGGGAAGCCCCGTTCGCGCTGTCTGGGCATGCAACCATCCTCCTTGCGATGAGCAACCGCCTGCGACGGCGGCGCGCCTACTCCTCGATGAGGCGCGGGAACAGGGCGTCACCCTTGGTCACGGCCGTGCCGGCGGGCAGGGCACCGAAGGTGGCGGCGGAGGTGACGGGCTGTTCCTGCAGGGAGCCGCTGGCCCCGAGCATCTCCCACAGCCGGGCGCAGGCCTTGGGCATCACCGGGTTGAGCAGCACGGCCAGGGAACGGAGCGCCTCGGCGGCGTAGACGAGGGAGGTGGCCAGGGCGGAGCCGTCCACCCCTTGGCCGTCTTCGTCCAACTGTCCCGCCTCCTTGGCGAGCTTCCAGGGCTGCGTCTCGGTGACGTAGAGGTTGGCGGCGTCGACCAGGTGCCAGACGGAGGCGAGGGCGTCGTGAATCGCCAGGCGATCCAGCGCCGTCTCCGCATCGGTGACGGCCTTAGCGGCCGCGGCGGCCAGGGAGCGCTCGCGGTCTGTCACCTCACCGGGGGTGGGCAGCACGCCACCGAAGTACTTGCCGATCATGGCGGCCACGCGGGAGGCGAGGTTGCCCAGGCCGTTGGCGAGCTCGCCGTTGTAGCGCGAGACCATGTCCTCCCAGGAGAAGGAACCGTCGCCACCGAAGGTGATGGAGCGCATGAAGTAGTAGCGGTAGGCGTCAGAACCGAACGTGTCGATGATGTCGGCGGGGGCGATGCCGGTCAGGCGGGTCTTGGACATCTTTTCCCCGCCTACCAGCAGCCAGCCGTGCGCGAACACCTGGCTGGGCAGGGGCAGGCCGGCGGCCATGAGCATGGCCGGCCAGATCACGGCGTGAAAGCGCAGGATGTCCTTGCCGACCAGGTGAACGTTGGCGGGCCACAGGCGGGCGAACTTCGCGCGCTCGGCCTCGTCGTCGGAGCCGTAGCCGACCGCCGTCATGTAGTTGAGGAGGGCGTCGAACCACACGTAGAGCACGTGGGAGGAGTCCCAGGGGATGGGCACGCCCCAGTCGAAGGTGGAGCGGGAGATGGACAGGTCTTGCAGGCCCTGCTTGACAAAGCCAATCACCTCATTGCGCGCGGAGGCGGGCTGCACAAAGTCCGGCTGCGTCTCATACAGTTCTAGGAGGCGCTCGGCGTAGGCGCTCATGCGGAAGAAGTAGTTCTGCTCGGCGATCATCTCCACCGGGTACAGGTGAATCGCGCAGCACTTCTGCCCCTCGTACTCGCCGGTGCCGTCGATCAGGTCGCCCGGCAGCTTGTACTCCTCGCAGCCGATGCAATACGGGCCTTCGTAGGCACCCTCGTAGATCTCGCCCTTGTCGTGCAGGGAGTTGAGGAAGCGGGCCACGGCCGTCACGTGGCGGGGTTCGGTGGTGCGGATGAAGTCGTCGACTCGGGCGTCGAGGGTGTCCAGTACGGGCTTCCACGCGGTCTCCACCAGGCGGTCGGCCCACTCCTTGGGGGAGACGCCGTTGGCCTCCGCGGTCCGCATGACCTTCTCGCCGTGCTCGTCCGTGCCGGTCAGCAGCCAGACTTCTTCCTGCCGCTGGCGGTGCCAGCGGGTGATGACGTCGGCCGCAATCGTCGTGTAGGCGTGCCCGATGTGGGGGGCGTCGTTCACGTAGTAGATTGGCGTGGTCAGGTAGAACGGCTTCGACATGGGCCTAATGCTAGTTGGCCGCTGCACGCGCGCCAAAAGGATTCCGCAGATACTCTGACTGTCAGAACCCCTTCGTCGTCCAGAAAGGCCCGCCATGCCCCATCGCCTCCTCAGCGCCCTCGTCGCCGTCGCCGCCTATGCCGTGACCCTGACCGTCGCGGCCATCTTGTTGCCTGGCATGAGCATCTCGTGGTGGGCCGGCATCATCCCGGTGCTGCTATTCACCGTGGCCATCGTGGTGCTGCGCCCCCTGATCGTGCACCTGACCAAAAACGTCCAGACCGGCCCGCACCTGCTGACCTTGCTGGTCGGGGTGATCACGGTGTTTGTCTCACTCCTCATCTGCGACCTGATCCTCTCCCCGCGCCTGTTCTCGATCAGCGGGCTGTTCACCTGGATTTGGGCGACCTTGATCGTGACCATCGGCACGCTCATCTACGACGTCGTCGACCACCGGCTGATCGCCCGGGCCGATCGCGCGGTGTCCAACTTCAACCACCGGCGCGGCAAGTGAGCGCCGCCCCTCCCGTTCCGGGCCCCTCCACGCCGTCGCGCGCGGCGGCGGCGCCCACCCGCGCCCTGCTCGTCGTCGATGTGCAGCCCACCTTCTGCGAGGGTGGCGAACTGGGGGTCGCCGGCGGAAACCGGGTCGCCGCCGACGTCGCCACCTACCTGGAGGCGCATCGCAATCGGTACCTGTGCGTGATTTCGACGCAGGACTGGCATGTCGATCCCGGCCCCCACTTCTCCACCGAGCCAGACTTTGTGGACTCGTGGCCGCCGCACGGGGTGGCGGGCAGCGTGGGCGCCGAACTGCATCCGGCGATTGCCGCCTTCCCGTTCAGTGACCGCATCCTGAAGGGCCAGTACGATCACGGCTACTCCGGCTTTGAGGGCGCGGATGCCGACGGACGCACCCTGGAGGAGATTCTGCAGGAGTGGGGCATCGAGACGGTCGACGTGGTGGGCCTGGCCGAATCGCACTGCGTCAAGCGCACCGCCATCGACGCCACCCGCCTGGGCTGGCCGACGCGGGTGCTCCTCGACCTCACCGCGGCCGTCTCCCCGGAGCTCGGGGATGCCGCCCGCGTGGAAATGCTGGCCGCCGGCGTCGAGCTGGTCGACTCCGCGGACCTCTAGCGACGGGCCGCCAGCGCCCCCATCCGACTTAACTAGGGCGCACAATAGTATTGTTCAAGCTAGTATTGTGCCCATGGCGAGGGCTTTGTCCAACGGGTTCGTAGGTCGCAGCGTCGAGCTGGCCGAACTAGATCGCCTCCTGGCAGTCATCAAGCAGGCAAACCGCCTCGATAGGGGCACGGCGTTGCTCCTGCGTGGGAGGCGACGGGTGGGCAAGTCTCGGCTGGTGACCGAGTTCATCGCGCGCTCAGGGGTGCCAAGCGTCTACTTCCAGGCGGCCCGGCACACCCCGCCTCTCGAGGAGTTCGCCACGCTGGCTCGCGGCATCGCCGCCTCTGACCTTCCCGATGCCTCTCGCGCTTTGCACGTGTCGCCCCCCTCCTTGACCGAGGCGCTCGAGTTGCTCAGCGACTCACTGCCCGCCGACTCACCATCGATTGTGGTAATCGATGAACTTCCGTGGCTGCTGGAGGGCATTGCGGGTGGAACCGGACAGTTGCAACGAGTCTGGGATCAGCGCCTCAGCCGCAAACCCGTTCTCCTGCTCCTCCTCGGCTCGGACCTCGGCCTCATGGAGGCGATCAACCGCCCCGACCAGCCGTTCTACGCACGCGCCAGCGAAATGGTGCTGCGGGAACTAAGCCCCGCCAACGTGGCGGCCATGACCGGCCTCGACGGGCCCTGCGCGTTCGACTCCTATCTGATCACCGGAGGCCTACCGCAGGTGGCCCGGGAATGGGAGGCGAGCGAGTCGCCAGCCAGCTTTGTTGCCCGCTCGTTCGCCCAACCCACCTCCGCGCTGGTGATCTCCGGGCAGCAGGTATTGGCCGACGAGTTCAGCGACTCCCGGTCTGCCCGTGCGGTCCTCAGGGCCATCGGCGGCAGGGGGGAGCGTTCCCGCGTGCGGATTGAGCAGACAGCCGGGCTCTCAGGCACGGCCCTCGACGCGACCCTTGAGGCGTTGAACTTCAAACGGGTCATCACCGCAGACGAGCCGCTATCGACTCGCCGGGCGGCGAAAGACCGACGCTGGCGCGTCTCCGACCCAGCCCTGCGCTTCTGGCTGGCGATGATTGCGCCCGTTCTTGGCGACATCGATCGAGGCCGTAGCGACCTGGCGGTGAAAGCTTTCACCGCTTCACTGCCTGCCTGGCGGGGAAGGGCAATCGAGCCAGTGGTTCGAGAGGCACTTGAGCGCAGGCTGCCGAACGAACAGTTCTCCTCCACCCGGAGGGTCGGCGGCTGGTGGCCGCGCTCGAACACGCCGGAGATCGACCTGGTTGGGGCCGACAAGTTCCCCGCCACGCAGATCACCTTCACCGGCACCATCAAATGGCGCGCCGACGCCCCGCTCACCGCGGCGGAGGTGGCCAACCTTAGGGCCCAGTCATCCTCGGTTCCCGGAGTGGGCCCCGCCACTCCGGTGGTGGCGGTCTGCCCCTCGGGCGTCGACTCCGACGTCGAGATAGGCGCCGTCTGGGGTGCAGACCAGCTGCTGGAGGCTTGGAGGTAGCCAGGCCTGCATCTCCTGCAACGCCCCTGGGCCGGTCACCCGGACCGCCCTTCCTGGCCGGGCCGCTTGCCGGAGGGCGTAAGGTTGATAGATGGTCACTTTCGATCTCGACGCCGCGCTCACCGCGATCTGGCGGCTGGAGGACCTCCTCGGGCTGCTGCCGGTCGAGATGACCAAGCTGGCCGAGGTCACCCCCCGCGAGCGCCGCCGCCTGGCCGAGGCCCTGAGCCTGCCCGACGACGACGTCACCGCCCTGCTTGACGGCGCAGCGGCCGCCGACCTCGCCGCCGCCGATCCCCTGATCCTGGAATCTCCCTGGGCAACCAGCCAACGCTCGGGTGCCGACGCCCTCCCCCAACTGCGAGCAACCCCCGCCTCCCAGGAGTGGCTCACCCTAGACCTGCCCGCCCGCTGGGGTTGGCTCCAGCCCGCCTCGTCCTCCCCGTCCGGCGTCGCGCAGCCTGACGCCGCCGCGGCCGAGGCGGCCCTACGCGCGGCCCTCCCCGCACCGGTGGACGAGGTGCTCCTGCAGGGCGACCTCACGGGCGTGGTGCCCGGCCTGCCGACGGGAGGCCTCGGCGCGCTGCTCGCCAGCGCCGCCGTGATCGAGACCCGGGGCGTGGCCACCACCGTCCGCTTCACTCCTGCCTCGATTGGACGCGCACTGCGGAACGGCTACTCGGCGGCCGACCTCGCCACCGAACTCGCCGCTCACTCGCCTACGCCCCTCCCCCAGCCGTTGGAGTACCTGATCAATGACACCGCGCGGCGCATCAACGACCCGAACGAATCTCCGCTAGAGTCGCCGCCCCCGCGGGAGCTTCGTTTCGGAGCCCAGCCGCAAGGCCTCCGCGAGGCGCCTGGGCGCAGCGGGAGGCTTTGTGACGGGGCGCAGGAGTCACGCCGATTAGGCGTGACGGATGGAAGCGAGGCAGGGGCCCCGACGATCGCGCAGCGATCGTCGGGGGTGGCCGAGCGCCCCCGGAACGAAGGTCGCGCTGCGCCCAACCGCACAGGGGCGGCTTCACCTGCGCTCCCGGCTCCGTGGCAGGCAGCGCTGGTTGAGGCGATGCGGGACAACGCCGACGTCGTCGTCGTGCTCGGAGATCAGACGTCATCGCGGCGCCTGACTCCCCTGCGGTATGCGGGGGGCCGTCTGCGGGCCCTCGATCCGGAGCGGCAGACGGAACTGACCATCGGCCTGGGAGCCATCGCCAACATCACGCGGGAGGGATGAACATGGGACCGTTGATCGTCCAGGGAGACAAGACGCTGCTGCTGGAGGTGGCGCACCCGCAGGCCGAAGAGACCAGGCAGGCGATTGCGCCCTTCGCGGAGCTTGAGCGCGCCCCGGAACACATCCACACCTATCGCCTCACCGACCTGGGGCTGTGGAACGCGCGCGCGGCGGGGCACACCTCGACGGAGGTCTGCCAGACGCTGGTCAAGTACACGCGCTACCCGATCCCCCCCAATGTGCTGACGGACATCGCCGAGGTGATGGACCGGTACGGGCGCCTGACCCTGGAGCGCGACGGCGACCAGTTGGTGCTGCGGACCACAGACCAGGCGGTGCTCCGGGAGGTGCAGCGCTCCAAGCAGACCAAGGGGCTGCTGGGAGCGCAGCTGAGCGACACCGAGGTCACGGTACCCAACGGCGCGCGCGGCGCGCTCAAGCAGGCGCTCGTCAAGCTGGGCTGGCCGGCCGACGACCAGGCCGGCTTTGTTGACGGCACGCCCCACCCCATCGCCCTGTCCCAGCTGGCCCCGCCGCGCGGCGAAGGGGCAGGGCCCGCCCAGGCCGCGAGGCCGTGGCGCCTGCGGGAGTACCAGCGGCAGGCGGTGGACGCGGCCTGGTTCGGCGGCTCGGGCGTCGTCGTCCTGCCCTGTGGGGCGGGCAAGACCGTGGTCGGCGCCGGCGTCATGGCCAAGACCTCGGCCACCACGCTCATCCTGGTGACCAACACCGTGGCGGCGCGGCAGTGGCGCGATGAGCTCCTGCGCTTCACCACGCTCCGACCCGAGGAGATCGGCGAATACTCCGGCGCGCGCAAGGAGATCAAGCCGATCACCATCGCCACCTATCAGGTGATGACCACCAAGCGAGACGGCGCCTTCGTCCACCTTGACCTGCTGGACGGCCAGGATTGGGGCCTGATCGTCTACGACGAGGTCCACCTGCTGCCGGCGCCAATCTTCCGCCTGACCGCCGATCTGCAGGCCCGCAGGCGCCTCGGCCTGACCGCCACCCTGGTGCGGGAGGACGGGCGAGAGGACGAGGTCTTCTCCCTCATTGGCCCCAAGCGCTACGACGCTCCCTGGAAGGAAATCGAGGCGCAGGGACACATCGCCCCGGCCGTCTGCACCGAGGTGCGGCTCACCCTGCCCGACGACCTCCGCCTGGCCTGTGCCACCGCCGAGCCCAACGAGCGCTATCGGCTGGCAGCCACCGCCCCGGACAAGACCGCCATCGTCCGCCGCCTCGTCGAGGAGCATCCCGACGACCAGGTGTTGGTGATCGGCGCCTACCTCTCGCAGCTTGAGGACCTCTCCGAGGCGCTGGACGCCCCCCTGATCACCGGCCAGACGCCGGTACGGGAGCGCGAACGGCTCTATGCCGCCTTCCGCACCGGCGAGGTTGCACTGCTGGTGGTGTCCAAGGTGGCGAACTTCTCCATCGACCTGCCGGAGGCCTCGGTGGCGATCCAGGTGTCGGGCTCGTTCGGCTCCCGCCAGGAGGAGGCCCAACGCCTCGGCCGCATCATGCGTCCGAAGGCAGACGGCCGAGTGGCGCACTTCTACACGGTCGTGTCCCGCGACACCCCGGATCAGGAGTTCGCCGGCCACCGGCAGCGTTTCCTGGCCGAGCAGGGCTACTCCTACCGCATCATCGACGCCGAGGACTTGTAGGGCCGGCCCGCCTGAGGTTGCAAATTCGGCCAGGGGCCGGGAACAATTGTGGCGTGACTCGAACAAAGCGCGCCCTTGGCCTGCCCAGCGTCCTGCTCCTGACCGCCCTGTCCGTCTTCGGCCTCGCTGCCGGGGCCGGCGCGGAACCGCCCCTGGACAACCTGAGCGGCCAGGTCACCGACCACTCCGGGGTGCTGAGCGAGGCAGACGTCGCGGAGGTGCAGGCGGCAGTGGACACCGCGTTCACGGAGTCGGGCGAGCTGCTGTTCGTGGTGTTTGTCGATTCGTTCGACGGCATGGACGGCCTGGCCTGGGCCAACCAGACCGCCACCAATGCCCAACTGGGCGACAACAACGTCCTGCTGGCCGTGGCCACGGCCGACCGCTCGATGGGCATGTCGACCTCCGCCGGATCGACCCTGACCGAAGGGCAGAAGGACACCGCCTATCAGGCGGCCATGACGGCGGCCCGCGCCGCCGCCAATGGCAGTGGCCCCTGGAAGAACGTCGCCATCGATACCGCCCGCGCCCTCGGCACCCCCACCGGCAACGGCGGGGTGTCGGCCGGCCTGGTCCTGGCGGTGGCGGGTTCCCTGGCCTTCCTGATCGCCGTGGCCGTCGGCGTCGGCCTTTCCCGCCGGAACAAGGCGCGCAGCCGGGCCGGTGCAGCCCGCGAGGGGCTGGCGGCGCTGACCACCAAGGACCTGCAGGCTCGCGCCTCGCTGGGCCTGGTGGCGATCGACGACGCCCTGAAGACCTCCGAGCAGGAACTCGCCTTCGCTCAGGCCGAGTTTGGCCTGGCCGCCACCACCGAGTTCTCCCAGGCGCTTTCCCAGGCTCGCCAGGACGTCCAGGCGGCGTTCACCTACCGGCAACGGCTCGAGGAGTCCCCCTCCGCCCCCGAGGCCACCAGGCGGCAGTGGCTGCAGCAGGTGATCACGCTAGTCGACGGCGCCGGAGCGAGCCTCGATGGACAGACCAAGGCCTTTGACGAGCTGCGGAGGCTGGCCGAGCGCGCCCCGGAGGTGCTGGATGCCGCCACCCAGCATGCCGCCGAGCTGGAGTCCCGCATCCCTGAGGCGCAGCGCGCCCTGACCACCCTGGCGGGCACGTACCCCCAGGCGGCGCTGGCCTCGGTACTGCAGAACCCGGACCAGGCCGCCGCCCTGATCGAGCATGCGCGCACCGCCATCGCCGACGGGCACTCCTCCCTGGACTCCGGCGATCGCAGCACCGCCATCGCTGACGCGCGCGCCGCGCAGAATGCTCTGGGTCAGGCGGTCACCCTTCTGGCCGCCGTCCACCAGGCCGGGGACCAACTCGCCGCAGCGGGTAGCAGGCTCGATCAGGCGATCGCCTCGATCAGTTCGGACATCCAAGATGCGCTCCGCCTAGCGCCGCTGATTGCCGCCGCCGGCGACAAGTCGGTCTCCCCGGCGGTCGAGGTGGCACAAGACGCCATCACGCAGGCCCAGGCCGCGAAGGCCGGCGGTGACCCGCTGGCTGCCCTGTCCAACCTCACGGCCGCCGAGGCGGCCCTGGACAAGGTGCTCGAACCGGCGCGCGCCAAGGACGAGGCCAACGCCCGCGCCGCTGCCCTGCTGCGCGACACGCTGGGTCGCCTGCAGTCGCAGATCAAGTCCGCCAACGACTTCATCACCACGCGCCGCCAGGCCATCGGCGCGGATGCGCGCACCCACCTGGCGGAGGCCATCCGCCTGTCCGAGGAGGCGCAGCAGCTCGCCGCCGCCGACCCCTCCACCGCCCTGGCCCGCGCCCAACAGGCCGAACGGGCGACCCGCAACGCGGTCATGCTGGCCCAGCAGGACGTCTCTGCCTGGAATCAGGGAGGCGGCGGGTTTGGCGGCGGCCGAGGGGGTGGCCCCAACATCGGCGGCATGATCCTCGGCGGCATCCTGATCAACTCAATCCTCCGCGGCGGCGGGGGCGGACGTGGCGGGGGCCGCGGCGGCAGCTTCGGCGGTGGTGCCCGCGGTGGCGGTCGCGGCGGCCGCTTCTAGCCTGCCGGGCCTGTCACCTAGGCGCGCTGGCCCCTTGACACCCTAGCCTCGGGGCGCTGCGGCGTCTGGCATCCCCGATCCGGCCGTCTCCCTGGTTCGCTGCATTTCGTCGCCCGCTGTGTCTCTGGTTCACCCCATCTCTTCGCCTGCTGTATCCCTGCGCCCGTTGCCTCCCCAGGCCGCCTGTATCCCAGTGCCCGCCTGGCACGGGATTCGGTTGCGACCTATCGCTCCCGGCCCGCCGCAGGTAGGGTGGCAGCATGTACGAAACTAATGACATTAACCGCAAGACCTACTTGATCGTTGACGGCGAAAACATCGACGCCACCTTGGGCATGAACGTCCTGGGCCGTCGCCCCGCCCCCGACGAACGCCCCCGTTGGGATCGCATCACCGAGT
>WRIF01000035.1 GCA_009782865.1 Promicromonosporaceae bacterium | reverse complement strand
ACCCCGGCTTCTCCGCCCTCGAGATCCCCTTCACCCTCGACCCCCCAGCCGGCGACATCGGGCTGCGCCGCAACGTCGAGCGCTTCCCGTTTGTGCCCTCGGATCCCGACCGCCTGGCCCTCGACTGCTCCGAGGCCTACCGCATCCAGGTCGCGGCCCTGCGACAGCGCCTGACCTCCATCGGCGACCCCAAGATCATCATCGGCGTCTCCGGCGGCCTGGACTCCACCCACGCCCTGCTCGTGGCGGCCCGCACGATGGACCTCCTCGGCCGCCCGCGTTCCGACATCCTCGCCCACACCCTGCCGGGCTTCGCCACCGGCGACCTGACCAAGTCTCGGGCCTGGCGCCTCGGCCTCTCCCTGGGGGTCACGTTCGCGGAGATCGACATCCGGCCCGCGGCCGAGCGGATGCTGGCCGACCTCGACCACCCGTACGCGCAGGGGGAGGCGCAGTACGACGTCACCTTCGAGAATGTCCAGGCCGGGCTGCGCACCGACTACCTGTTCCGGCTGGCGGGGCGCCACGGCGGCATCGTGCTCGGCACCGGGGACCTCTCTGAGCTGGCGCTCGGCTGGTGCACCTACGGGGTGGGCGACCACATGTCGATGTACGCCATCAACGCCGGGGTGCCGAAGACCCTCATCCAGCACCTCATCGGCTGGGTGGCCACCACCGACCAGTTCTCCGCCGAGACCAACCAGGTGCTGGCGGAGATCCTCGCCCAGGAAATCTCCCCCGAACTGGTGCCGGCGGACGGCTCCGGAGCGCTGCAAAGCACCCAGGCGATCATCGGCCCGTACGCCCTGCAAGACTTCACGCTCTACTGGACGCTGCGCCGCGGCGCCCGCCCGTCCAAGGTCGCGTTCTTGCAGTGGCACGCCTGGCGGGCGGCCGGGGAGGGGACGTGGCCGCCGAACTTCCCGGCCGAGGACCGCGCCGAGTACCACCTCGCGACCATCAAGCGATGGCTAGGGGTCTTCTATCGGCGCTTCTTCCAGAACCAGTTCAAGCGCAGCTGCCTGCCCAATGGGCCGAAGGTGCTGCCCGGCGGGTCGCTATCGCCCCGCGGTGACTGGCGCATGCCGTCGGACGCCTCCGCGGCCGCCTGGCTCGCAGACCTAGAACGGGTTCCCGCCGAGTAGAAGAATCCGGCTCATCCCGTGTTCTGCAGGCCGGCGGAGACGCCGTGCACGGTGAGCAACAGCAGGTGCTGCCAGCCGGCGGCGTCATCGTCGTCGCCCTCGGCAAACTGCCCGAGCCGCAGCCCGCGCAGCGCGCGTACCTGCAGCAGGGACAGGACGTCGATGTAGGGGGAGCGCAGCTGCACGGCGCGCCCCAGCACGCGGCGCCGCTCCAGCGGCCAGGCGTTGCCGGTGATCTTGAGCACCCACTCGCGAGTCAGTTCCAGCTCGTCCAGGACCTGGGCCGCGAGGTCGTCCCGGTCTCCGAGGGCCAGGTAGAGGCGGGCGATGCGCTCGTCGGTCTTGGCGATCGACATCTCCATGTTCTCGATCAGCGTGTTGAGCAGCGGCCACTCCTGGTAGGCGACCTTGAGCTGCTCGAAGCCGTCCTCGTGCGCCTCACAGTAGTCGCGCAGCGCCGTCCCCAGGCCGAACCAGCCGGCGAGGTTGATGCGGGCCTGCGCCCACGAGAACACCCAGGGGATGGCCCGCAGGTCGGCCAGTGAGTTCACCGACAGGCCGCGCTTGGCCGGGCGGGAGCCGACGTTGAGCATGCCGATCTCCTCCAGCGGGGTGACCGAGGCGAACCAGGCGGCGAAGCCGTCTGCCTGCACCAGGGACAAGAACCGCCGCCGCGAGGAGGCGTCAAGCTCTGCGGCGAGGGCGGAGAACCGCTCCTTGGCGACGGCGTTGCGGAACTCCAACGACGGCGAGGAGGCGGTGAGCATGGCGGCGCCCACCTGTTCGATGTGCCGGGTGGCGATGTCCGGATCGCCGTAGCGGGCGAGGATGACCTCGCCCTGCTCGGTCAGCTTGAAGCGGCCGTCCACCGAGCGGGGGGGCTGGGCCAGCAGCGCCCGGTTGGCGGGGCCGCCCCCGCGACCCAGGGAGCCGCCCCTGCCGTGGAACAAGGTGAGTTCCAGGTGATTGGCCTGCGCCCACTTGGCGATGCGGCTCTGGGCGCTGTGCAGCGCGAGGGTGGCCGAGACGGGGCCGACGTCCTTCGAGGAGTCGGAGTAGCCGAGCATCACCTCGATGCGGCGTCTGTTGGCGGCCAACCGCTCGATTACCTGCGGCTGCGTGATCAGCTCGTCGAGGATGGTCACCGAGTTTTCGAGGTCGTTGAAGGTCTCGAACAGGGGGATGGCATCCACCACCGGGCGGTCTTCCGGGTCGGGGAAGACCAGCTCGTTGAGGCGGTACACGTCCGCCAGGTGCTGGGCACTCTGGGTAAAGGACACGATGAAGCGGCGCGCGGCGCGCAGGCCGAAGCGGCGCTGCACCCAGGCCAGGGCGCGGAAGGTGTCGAGCACCTCCTGGGTGCGCGGGGAGAGCTCAGGGGAATCGATCCCGTGCTCGTCGATCTCCGCCAGGGCCTCGGCGTGCACCTGGGAGTGCTGCCGCATCTCCAGTTCGGCCAGGTGGAAGCCGAACGTCTGTACCTGCCAGATCAGCTTTTGCAGGGAGCCGAAGGCCAGGCGGGGCGCGCCGGCGGCGAGCAGCGAGTTCTGCACCGTCAGCAGGTCGTCCTCCAGCGCCTCGACGTTCGGGTAGGCGAGGTCGGCGTCACGGTCCCTGGTGGCACCGATGCGGTGGCCGATCATGATCAGCGTGCCGCGATGCGGCTCCTGCGGGGACACGGCGGCGGCGGCGTTCCACTTCTCTTCCGACATCTGCCGCTGCTTGCTCCACATGGCGGCCAACTCGGGCGAGGCGGGAACATCGGCGGCGGAGACGGTGAACTTGCGGGAAAGGAGGGCGGTCTCGCGCTCCAGGGCGGTGAGCACCGTGTCGCTCATCATCTGGGCGGCGGTGCGGGTGGTCTCGGGCAGCACGTTCGGGTTTCCGTCGCGGTCGCCGCCGATCCACGATCCCAGGTGGACGAAGGGCTTGACGGACGGGCGGGCACGGCCGGCCTCCTCCCCCTGCAGCCAGTCGTCGATGCGCCGGTACACCCCCGGGAAGGTGTCGAAAAGGGTCTGCTCAAAGACGCCGATCGCGGACTTGACCTCCTCGATCGGGGTCGGCTTGTTGACCCGCAGCGGGGCCGTCAGCCAGAGCACATCGATCTCGGCGAGCAGCAGCCGGGTGTTCTCCGCGAGCGCCGTGCCATGTGGGTGGATGAGGTCGCGCGCGTCGAGCAGGTCGGAGATGCGGCGCAGGGCGCGGGAGACGCCTCGGCGGCGGGCCTCGGTGGGGTGCGCGGTGAGGACCGGGCGGAACTCCAGGGTCTGCAGCGCCGCTAGGGCGTCGGCGGCGCCCACCTCCTCGGCGAGCTCGGTGAAGGCTAGGGGGATGGATTCCAGGATGTGTTCTCCGGAGACCTCTCGCTCGCCGCGACGCAGGCTGCGGACGCGGTGGTACTCCTCGGCCAGGTTGATCAGGTGGAAATAGCAGGTGAAGGCGCGGGCGACGAGCACCGCCCGGTCCAGGGAGAGGCCGTCGACGACGGCGGACGCCTCGGCCAGGCCTTCGGGGTCTCCATGGCCCTTGATGGCCAGCTGCCGCAGGTTCTCGACATCGTCGAGCAGTTCCTGGCCGCCGGTCTCCTTGATGATGGTGCCGAGCAGCCCTGCCAGCAGGCGAACGTCGTCGCGCATGCGGGTGGGCACGTCGTAGCGGGCCACGCCCCGCTCCGCCGCAGACAGATTCTGGTCACTCACGCGTCCGAGACTACCTTCGCTTTACTTTTTCATGGGAATCGGGGGCGGCGATGCGCGCCAGCGGCGGCTAGCCTGCCGTGGTTACCGGTGACGGCACCGGCCGGCTGGGAGGATTGGGGCATGGACTGCGGACACTTTCAGCGGGATGAATGCCATTCATGCCTTCTCCTGCCCCTGCGCTACGCCGAGCAGGTGGAGGGCAAGGAGGCCGCGGTCCGCGCGGAGCTGGCCGCCGTCCTGGGCCGCCGGGCAGGCGAGATCGAATGGTTGCCCCCCTTCCGCAGCGCGGAGGCGGGGTTTCGCAACAAGGCAAAGCTGGCGGTGACCGGCACCGCCGCCGAGCCGATCCTCGGCCTGGCCCATCCACCGCTGGGGCGGGGCGTCGACCTCGCCGATTGTCCGCTCTACCCGGCCGAGTTGCAGGCGGCGTTCGCGCCGCTGCGCGAGTTCATCGCGCTGGCCGACCTCACCCCCTATGACGTCACCGCCTCCCCGGGGCGCACCTCGGTGCGGGCGGCGGCCGCGCGCGGGGAACTCAAGCGGGTGATCGTCCCCGTCTCCCCCGCCTCCGACCTGCTGGTGCGCCTGGTGTTGCGCCCCCGGGAGCCGATAGACCGCATTCGAAAGCACCTGCCCTGGCTACAGGAGGCGCTGCCGCGGCTGGCGGTCTGTTCGGTGAACCTGCAGCCCGAGCACAAGGCGGTGCTGGAGGGGCCAGAGGAGATTCTGCTCACCGAGCGGGCGATGCTGCCGATGCCCCTACCCTCCCTGGGCTCCGCCGGCCTGACGTTGTACCTGCGCCCGCAGGGATTCTTCCAGACCAATACCGCCGTAGCCACCGAGCTGTACCGGCAGGCCGCCGCCTGGGCCGAGGCCAGCGGGGCGACCTCCTGCTGGGACCTGTACTGCGGGGTGGGCGGATTCGCCCTCGCCTGCGCCGGCGGGGGCCGCCGGGTGGTGGGAGCAGAGGTTTCCCCCGAGGCGGTGGCGGCGGCGCGGCAGGCGGCGGCCGAGGCCGGGGTGACCGAGGCCACCTTTGTGGCCGAGGATGCCACCGAGTTCGCGCTCCGCTCCGCCCCAGCAGAGCGCCCCGACCTCCTGGTGGTCAACCCGCCCCGCCGCGGCCTGGGGGCAGACCTGGCGGCCTGGATCGAGGCCTCCGCCATCCCGACGGTGATCTACTCTTCCTGCCAGGCGGCGACCCTCGCCAAGGATCTGGCCGTCATGGGGTCGTACCGGGTGAGGCAGGCGCGGCTGCTGGACATGTTCGCGCACACCGCGCACTACGAGGTGATAGTCCTACTAGAGCGGGCCTAGCCGACCGTCATGCACATGATGGGGGCGTTGGCCGGGATGGGCTCGGTGAACGTGGCGGTGAAGCGCCGGCTTGAACTGGTGGCGTTGCGCAGCACGGCCGTTTCCTGGCCAAGGTTCCAGCGGCCACCGGCGGCCTCCTTGCAGAGGTTGGAGCCGTGCGGGAAGTGGCAGTGGCCCACCTGGAACTGCGAGATGCGAACCTGATCGATCCGCAAGAGCTGGTCGCCAAACTGCCCGGGCACGGACAGCACCAGCGGGGTGAAGACGTTGCCGGAGGTGCCCGGGAACTGCACCTCTCGCTCGGTGACCAACTCGTCGCTGTCCGAGACGGGCAGGCCGCACACCTCTGCGGCCCCCAGGATGGGGCCGTTGCCCGGCCCACCATCGCCAGGCTCACCGTCGCCCGGTTCGCCGTTTCCAGGCCCACCGTCCCCGGGCCCGCCATCACCAGGTCCACCGTTTCCGGGCCCACCGTCTCCAGGCTCGCCATCGCCGGGCTCACCGGTTCCAGGTCCAGAACCGTCTCCCGGCTCGCCGCCGTCTCCAGGGTCGCCCTGGTCACCGCCGCCATCGACGGGAGGCTCGCTCGGGCAGGAAGGGTGGCCGGGGCAGAGCGGTGGCGGGGGAACGTCCGGCGGAGAGGTATCGCTCGGGGGGCCGAAGGGGGGCGAGTCGGGCGGAGGCGTCGTCGACGGAGGGGGTACGAGGGAGGTGGTCGGCCCTGAAGGCCCTGCCGCTGCGGGGTCCGTCGCCGCGAGAGCCGTTAGGGGGCGGCGCAACGTTCGCGGCACGTCCTCCGCCTCAAGGGGGTTGGCGTCTTCGCCTGCCGGATCGGGGACTGCAATCTCCGGCGCCTCCGGGAGGGCGGCGGCATGGCCCCCCTCCTCGATCCACAGCCCGGCGCCCTCCCCGGCAGGGGAGGCGTCGTAGGGGGCCGCGTAGCTGGGGGGCCCGCTCGGCGGGGAATCGTCTGCCCCGACGAGGGTGACAGTGGAGATCGCCACGGCTAGGGCCAGGGCGCTGACGGTCGTGGCGACCGCCGTGGGGCCGAGCCCGGAAAGGGCGTCGAGGGTCCGGCCGCGCAGGGCGCGCAGGGTCCCGGAGAGCCCGCCGTAGGCGGAGGCGACGGTGGCGGTAGCGGCAACCGAGACGGAGGCCGCCTGCCCGGCGGCGCCGAGCCCGAAGGTGCCGACCAGCAGCAGGGGGGCGGCGTCACGCAGGGACCAGGTGGAGTGGCGCACGTCAATGAAGGCGCGCATGCAGCCCTCACAGCTAAACAGGTGGCTTTCCAGGGAGCGGCGGCGGGCCGCGGGGACGCGATGGCGGGCGTAGTCGCCGAGCAGGTCGCGCGTCTCGGTGCAGGCCTGCTCGGCGAGCGCGGCCCGGGCGGCGTGCAGGTTGGCGAAGCTGAGCGACATGGCCCGCTCGGCCCGGCGCAGGTGGCGCTGCACGGCGGTCGGTGACAGGGACAGGCGCCGGGCGATTACCCCATCCTCGGCCGCCTCGACATGCTTGAGCCACAGCAGCTGTCGCTCGTCGTGGGTGAGGGCGTTCAGGGCCTCATCGACTACGGCGGGGTCGGAAGAACCGACCATGCCCGGGGCGAGGGTAGGCAGGATCGCCTGCATGCGCGCGATCGCCTTATCGACCGGGCGAGATCCCAACGCAATCGAGCCGCTGGCCGCCGACATGTGACACCCCCCTTGCTGGACTAAGGCCCGCAAATCGATGGGCGAGCCGGATTCGGTGGTCGGGTTGCAACCACTTGACTGGCATGTTGCCCTGTCAGCGTCATTAAGCCAATGAGTGCCAGCGCGTTCTGCGCCACCGGCGGACGCCGATTTACGCCTGATTCCTAGGGTGTTTGGCAGCCTGCTAGCAAGGAGGTGATGGCGGTTTCGACCAGGGGTCGGCGAATCTCGGTACTCCGAGGCTCGGCGGCGGGGTGGTCGAACCATGGGGAAAGTCTAAGGGTAAGGCCAGGTCACCAGGCGCTTCGGGGACGGGAGACCGGGCATTGGAGGCGCGTTGTGCAGCAACAAACGGCTAGCGGCCATAGGCTAGTGACGGGTAATCACCCGTAGGCACGCGCTCTAGGAGAAGAACATGGCCAAATGCAAGAACTTCATCACGCTCGCCGGCATCGGCCTGACCGTCGCGGCGGTGGCCAAGGAACTGAAGAAGCCGGAGGCGGAGCGCACCTGGGAAGGCAAGGTGGGGCCAGTCCCCTACGACTTCACCATTCCCACCGTGTCCAAGGTCAAGGAGCGGGTGTGGAACCCAGACTCCGAGCAGATTTTCACCCCGCACATCTTCGGGGCGGGCTGGTCCATCAACTTTGGCCGGCTGTACCGGCTCGGTAGACAGGAGCTGGACCGAATGCAGGAGCACTGCGCAGCGGCCGAGTAGGCCGTGACCCCTCCCGTGGAGGCGACGCCCGGTTCTGGGGCCGTCGCCGCCCTCGACCCGCGCCCAGACCACGTAGACCCGCGCCTGCTGCACGAGTTCGTTGACGACGGCGATTTCGTCGGCGCCCAGCGTTGGCTGCACGGTGCCACGCTGCCGGAGATTGTCGACGCCATCGACCGCATGGACTCCGTCTCGGCCGTGGCCGCGTTCCGGCTGCTGCCGCAGGACCTCGCCTTCGACGTCTTCGAAGACCTCGAACCGGCGGGCCAGCAGGCGATCCTCGACACCATGCGCGGCTCGGAGTTCGGCGAATTTGTCGACTCCCTCGACCCCGATGACCGCGCGCGCATGCTCGACGACCTGCCGGCCAAGGTGGCCCGTCGCGTGCTGGAGGGATTGAGCCCGCGGGAGCGGGCGATGACGGCCGCGCTGCTCGGCTATCCCGAGGAGTCGGCGGGCCGGCACATGACGCCACAGGTGGTGGTCCTCCACGAGCACCTGTCCGTCTCCGATGCCCTGACCCGGGTGCGGGCTCGGGGCCGGGAGGCGGAGACCGTCTACACGCTGCCGGTGGTGGACGCCCAGCGCCGCCTGACCGGAATCGTGGAACTGTCCGAGGTGTTGTTGGCCCCCGATGAGGCGACGGTCAAGGACTTGGTCAAGACGCAGCCCCCGTACGCCCTGGCCACCGATTCGGCCGAGTCGGCCGCGCGCATGATGACGGATTCGAATGTGCGTGACCTGCCGGTGGTTGATCGGGAGGGCCGCCTGCTCGGCCTGCTCACCTACGACGACGCCGATGAGGTGCTGGAGGAGGCCGAGTCCGAGGATGCCGCCCTGCAGGGTGGGGCCTCGCACTGGGAGGGCCACTACATGGCCGTCTCCGTCTGGCAGATGATTCGATCTCGGGCCGTCTGGCTGGTGCTGCTGCTGGCCGTCTCGATGCTCACCGTGCAGGTGGCGGCCGGCTTTGAGGACCAGATCCACGAGGTGGCCACCCTGGCGCTGTTCATGCCGCTGCTGATCGGCACCGGCGGGAAGATCGGCACCCAGGCCTCCTCGGCCTGTGTGCGGGCCCTGGCGATCGGCGAGGTGCGCCCGGCCGACATCATCCGCGTCACCTGGCGGGAGGCCGCCACCGGCCTACTGCTCGGCGCCGCACTGGGGGCGCTGGCGATTGCCGCCGGCCTGATCTGGGCGCCGCTGAGCGTGGCGGTGGTGGTGGGGGTATCCCTGCTGCTGATCTGCATCCTCGGCGCGCTGGTGGGCGGCATTTCCCCGCTGGCGGCGCAGAAGATGGGCATCGACCCGGCGCTGGTCTCCGGGCCGATGGTCACCACCGTCGTAGACGTGCTCGGCCTGCTGATCTACTTCCTGGTGGCGGTCGCCCTACTCGGCCTCTAGGACCACCAGACGGACCGTCGCGCGCGGGAAGCCCTGCTCGACAGCGCTCACGGAGCACCTGGCGGCGCTCCTCCGCTTCCGGTTTGACTATCAGCGCAGGGCTTCCCGCGCGGGGCGGCCTCCCCCAACCGAGTTATGCGCCCGAGGCAGCGTCCCGGCGGCGCTTCCCGGCCAGGGGTCAGCCTCGCAGCGAGCGTCGCCTACGCCTGCATGTCCACGAAGCGGGAGTAGTGTCCCTGGAAGGCCGTGGTGAGGGTGGCGGTGGGGCCATTGCGGTGCTTGGCCACGATGAAGTCCGCCTCGCCGGCCCGGGGGTGGTCCTTCTCGTAGGCATCCTCGCGGTGCAACAGGATGACGATGTCGGCATCCTGCTCAATCGAGCCGGACTCGCGCAGGTCAGACATCATCGGCTTCTTGTCCCCCCGCTGCTCCGGGCCACGGTTTAGCTGGGACAGCGCGATGACCGGCACCTCCAGCTCCTTGGCGAGCAGCTTGAGCGCGCGGGAGAACTCCGAGACCTCCTGCTGCCGGGACTCGACCCGCTTGCCGGAGGTCATCAGCTGCAGGTAGTCGATGACAATCAGTTCCAGGCCGTGCTGCTGCTTGAGGCGCCGCGCCTTGGCCCTGATCTCCGGCAGGGTCATGTTGGGAGAATCGTCGATGAAGAACGGCGCCTGCTCCAGGCGTCCCTGCACCTGCGCCACCCGCTGCCAATCCTCCGGCCGCATCTCACCATTGCGCAGCCGCTGTAGCAACACCCCGGCCTCGGCCGACAGCAGGCGCATGGTGATCTCGTTGCGGGTCATCTCCAGGGAGAAGACCACCGCCGGGCGCTGATGATGAATCGAGGCAGCCCTGGCGATGTCAATCGCCAGCGTCGACTTGCCGATGGCGGGGCGGGCGGCGATGATCACCCTCTGCCCGGCATGCAGGCCAT
>WRIF01000034.1 GCA_009782865.1 Promicromonosporaceae bacterium | reverse complement strand
ACTGGCCGCCCCCAACCAGACCCGCGTCCACCACGCTGCCGCTTCGATCCAGCGGCAGGACGTCTCGTTTGCCGACTTCGGCCTGCGCCCTGAGATTGTCGACGCCCTGACCGCGGTGGGCATCACCCACCCCTTCCCGATCCAGGCGATGACCCTCCCCGTGGCCCTGACCGGCCACGACATCATCGGCCAGGCCAAGACCGGCACCGGCAAGACCCTCGGCTTCGGCCTGCCGCTGCTCAACCGGGTGGTCGCCCCCGGCGAGGATGGCTGGGACGACCTGGTCGGCCAGGGCAAGCCCCAGGCCATCGTCGTCGCTCCGACCCGCGAGCTGGCGGTGCAGGTGGCCGGCGACCTCGCCACCGCCTCGACGCTGCGGCCCTCGCTGCGCATCATCCAGATTTACGGTGGCCGCGCCTTCGAGCCGCAGATTGAGCAGCTGAAGCAGGGAGTGGAGGTGGTGGTCGGCACCCCCGGCCGCATCGTCGACCTGATCCAGCGCGGACACCTGAGCCTGTTGCGGGCCTCGACCATCGTGCTCGACGAGGCCGACGAGATGCTCGACCTCGGCTTCCTGCCCGACGTCGAAAAGATCCTGTCCAAGCTCCCCGCCAAGCGGCACACCATGCTGTTCTCGGCCACCATGCCGGGGCCGGTGGTCGCCATGGCCCGCCGCTACATGCAGCAGCCCACGCACATTCGGGCGGCCGACCCCGAGGATGACTCGGCGACGGTCAAGAACATCACCCAGTTTGTCTACCGCGCGCACTCGCTGGACAAGATTGAGGTGCTCTCCCGCATCCTGCAGGCCGAGGGCCGCGGCCGAACCATCGTCTTCGCGCGCACCAAGCGCACCGCCGCCCGCGTGTCCGACGACCTGCGCGACCGAGGCTTTGCCGCCGGCGCAATCCACGGCGACCTGGGCCAGGGCGCCCGAGAACAGGCCCTGCGCGCGCTGCGCAACGGCAAGATCGACGTGCTGATCGCCACCGATGTGGCCGCGCGTGGCATCGACGTGGACGACGTCACGCATGTGGTTAACTACCAGTGCCCCGAGGACGAGCGCATCTACCTGCACCGGGTGGGCCGCACCGGCCGGGCCGGAAAGAAGGGCACCGCCGTCACCTTTGTCGACTGGGACGACATGCCACGCTGGGGCCTGATCGACAAGCAGTTGAACACCGGTTTCCCGGAGCCGGTCGAGACCTATTCCACCTCGGAGCACCTGTTCACCGACCTGCACATTCCCGCCGGGACCAACGGCCGCCTGCCCAAGTCCGAGCGGAAGCTCGCCGGCCTGGAGGCCGAGGTGCTGGAAGACCTCGGCGAGACCGGCAAGCGTCACGGTGGTGGCAGCGGAAGTGGGGGCCGTGGCGGCGGAGGTCGTGGTGGCAGCGGCCGAGGCGGAGGCCGCGATGGCCGCTCCCACTCTGGCGAGCCGCGCTCGCGGCAGGGGGGACACGGCGGCGGTTCCCGCTCCGGCGACTCCCGTCGGCCCGGCGATGATCACGGCTCGCGCGGCGACTCTGGCGAAACGTCATCGTCGGCGAGCAGGCCAGCGCGCAGCCGCAACCGCCGTCGCACTCGCGGCGGAAAGCCGGCAGGCCCGTCCGCAGAGGCCTAGCCGGCGACGACGACGGCGACGACGCGCATGCAACCCTCCTTCACCTTCACGGCTCCGGCCTGGATTTCCGCTGGC
This sequence comes from Promicromonosporaceae bacterium, assembly GCA_009782865.1. Classification (GTDB taxonomy): domain Bacteria; phylum Actinomycetota; class Actinomycetes; order Actinomycetales; family Cellulomonadaceae; genus Xylanimonas. The sequence goes on along the minus strand of WRIF01000034.1, from coordinate 8,347 downwards.
GACGACGGCCCGGTCTGGTGGTTCGTCACGGTTCCGCCAGACGAGTCCGATGCGCTGGACGAGTTGCCGCTGGGGAAGGGAGGCTTCGGATCGATCAAGGTCAGCGCAGAGGTGGGGGCCACCAAGTGGACCACCTCCCTGTTCCCCTCCGACAAGCACAAGGCCTTCATCTTGCCCCTGAAGGCGCCCGTCCGAAAGGCCGAGGGCATCGTGGAGGGCGCCCCGATCACGGTGACCGTCACTCCGCTCGGCTAGCCCACGGCCACCTCCGCCTCACCGACGGGAAGTGCTGGCGGTTCCTGGATTCGCCGCGCGCAGCTGACCGCGCATTGCTACACTTGCTACATGAGTGCTACGCGGTCTTCGCCCAACGTCATCCCGCAGCGTGAGTTGCGCAACAACTCGGGAGAAATCTTGCGTCGCGCCGAGGCCGGGGAGGAGTTCGTGGTCACCACCAACGGCAGGCCGGTAGCCAAGGTGACGCCCATCTATCTGGCTCCCTCGGCGGCGAACCACCGCATTCCCGCGCGGCCCGCCACGCGCAAGGGTGGGTTCACCATGCCCACCCACACCTCCGGACGATCCATCATGGACATCCTCGATGAGATAAGGGCGGACCGGCTTTGAGGGCGTACCTGGACGCCTCAGCGGCCGCGAAGTTGATCAAGGTCGAGACCGAGTCCGCAGCGATGACCAAGTTCGTCAACGACCCTGCGGTGAGCCTGGTCAGCTCCTGGCTGCTAGTCACTGAGTTACGTCGCCTGGCCTACATTGACGGCATCCCACAGGCGGCGGTCAGCACCGTCCTCGACGGTTTCGACATCCTGCCGCTGCTGGAATCTGACTTTGAGTTCGCCGGCATCCTGCCGTCGAGGCGGGTTCGGAGCCTTGACGCACTCCACCTGACCGTGGCCAGCCAGGCCCGCGTCGACCACCTGGTTACCTACGATGCCCGCATGAAGGAGGCCGCCTTGACGGTCTTCGGCCTCTCGGTGTTGGAACCGGGACGCGAACAAGATGACTGGCTGCCTCCGGGCCACATCCGGCTCGAAGACATTCCGGAAGACATCCTGACGCAACCTGCCGCACGTCCCCGCATCGACTGACGGCACATCTCGCGGCGACACCTACGGGCGCAGGATCGGCAGGGCGCCGCGGTCGGCGATCTCCGCCAGCACCTCGGGGCTCGTGTAGTGCTCCCCCAGCCGGTTGGGTTTGCCCGTGCCGTGATAGTCCGACGAACCGGTGACCAGCAGTCCCAGGCGTCGGGCGATGCCTCGCAGCTGCTCAACCTGCTGCGGCGTGTGGTCGCGGTGGTACGCCTCCAGGCCCATCAGGCCCACGGCGTGGAGGCGCTCGATGGCCGCCTCGTCCAGGGTGCGCCCCCGCTGCACCGCGAACGGGTGGGCCAGCACCGGCACGCCCCCGGCCTCGATCACCGCCCGCACGGCCAGGGCGGTCGCCGGCGCGGCGTGACGCACGTAGTACTTGTTCGAGGGGTTCAGGATCGTGGCGAATGCCTCGTCGCGCGAGGCGACCACCCCGGCCGCCACCAGGGCGTCGGCCAGGTGCGGGCGGCCCAGCGTGGTTCCCTCGCCCGCCTGCGCCTGGACCAACTCCCAGTCAACGGGAAAGTCACGGGAGAGCAGGTCGGCCATCTTGCGGGCGCGATTCAGCCGCGCCTCGCGCGTGCCCTCAAGGAACTCCAGCAGCGCGGACTCGGCGGGGCGGAACAGGTAGCCGAGCAGGTGCACGGACACGCCGTCCGTCAGGGTGGAGATTTCTGCGCCGCGCACCAGGGACACGCCCACCTGGGCGGCCTCGGCGGCGGCCTCGTCCCAGCCGATGATCTGGTCGTGATCCGTGAGCGCCACGGTGTCCACCCCGGCAGCGGCGGCCTCCCGCATCACCTGGGCGGGAGAGCCGTGCCCGTCGGACACCGTGGAGTGGGTGTGCAGGTCGATCACGCCCCCAGCCTAGCGGGCTACCCCTCGGCGCGGCGCTCCAGCACGTGCAGCAACCAGGCGTCGAGCTCGGCGCGATGCTGTTCTGCGAACTCGGCCTGTACCCGATGGCTGAGTTCCAGGCGGCGGGCGTCGAACTCGCCCACTATCCAGCGAGAGACACTCCCGGAAGGCCGCCGAAACGAGCCTTGACATCTCGCGTCAGGACTCGCCTGCCGGTCTCTGCCGCGTGAGCAGCAATAATCAAGTCATGGGGTCCGCGTGGCAGGCCGGACTTCCTGGTGTGGGCGAGCAACTCCGCGTGCCGGTCCGAGGTGCTGGTCGAGTAGTCCAGAACCGTGACCGCGGAGAGCACTGCCAGCGCGGTGGCCTGCCGCCGTGCCCGCAGCGCCGGGTCGCCGGTCATGGCTGGGCCGGCGAGCAACTCGGCGCGGGAAACGGCGGCGATCGCCAACTCGTCGTCGTCGGCGAAGAGCGCGACGACCTCAGAAACCCCTCGCTCGATCGCGATCAGGATGTTGGTGTCTAGGATTAGGCGCCGGCCCACGGTTCGGGGTCCTCTCCGAGACGAGCAGAGGCCGAGGCGACATCTGCGGCAAAGTCGCCATCGAAACCTGGCGCACTGGCAAGCACGGCCCGCAGCCCGGCAAAGGTGTGGCGCCTCACCGGCCGAACCTCGGCGACAGCCTCACCACTTCGAATGATGGTGACGGTGTCGCCGTGCGCGACGGCATCGAGAAGCTCAGAAAAGCCACGGGACGCCGCAGTGGCGGTGAGGGTGCGCATACCTAGATGCTATCAGATAATCTGATTCATTCGGTTCGCGCCGACATGCGCCCGCACCACCGGCTCATCCTGTCGCGACGGCATGGGACAATGGCGCCATGAGTGACACCCTCGCCAACGCGATCGTAGAAGAAGAGGACCACCGCAACCGGCCGAAGTCGCGGGCCTTTGTCGACTTCGTCACGTCGAACTGGGCGCCGCGCGCCGACCTAGGCATCGAGCCGTCGGCGGCCTCCGCCTACACGCCCGCCCGCCGCGCGTCCCTCAGCGCCCGCTTCCCCGGCGCGCGCCTGGTCATCCCGGCCGGCCCGTACAAGGTGCGCTCCAACGACACCGACTACCGTTTCCGCCCGCACAGCGCGTTCGCGCACCTCACCGGCCTCGGCATGGATCAGGAGCCCGACGCCGTGCTGGTGCTGCACCCGGTGGCCTCCAGCGACGGCCACGCCGCCGCGCTCTACCTGCGCCCCCTGGCCGACCGCGACAATGAGGAGTTCTACGCCGACTCCCGCTACGGCGAGTTCTGGGTGGGCGCCAGGCCGTCGCTGGCCGACATGACCACGCTGACCGGCATCGAGGCGCGGCACATCGACCGCCTGCCGGAAGACCTGGGCGCGGGCCTTGACATGCAGGTCACCGCGCTGCTGGTGATCGAGGAGGCCGACCCGGCCATCACCGCGCTGGTCGCGGACATCGTGGCCGTGTCATCGTCATCCGCAAACGTTACGCGCCTGCCCAAGACGGGCGACGCCGCCACCAACGCCGACCTGCTGCGCGCCACCGCCGAGCTTCGCCTGATCAAGGACGAGTGGGAGATAGCCGAGATGCGCTCCGCCGTGGCGCAGACCGTCGCCGGATTCGAGGACGTGGTGCGGGCCCTGCCGCGCGCCACCCGGCACTGGCGCGGCGAGCGCGTGATCGAGAACGCCTTTGAGAACCACGCCCGCCTGGACGGCAACGGCGTGGGTTACGACACCATCGCCGCCGCCGGCGAGAACGCCACCATCCTGCACTGGATTCGCAACGACGGCCCCGTGCGCGACGGCGACGTGGTGCTGCTCGACGCGGGCATCGAGACCGACTCGCTGTACACCGCCGACGTGACCCGCACCATGCCCGTCACCGGCAAGTTCACCGACGTTCAGCGGCGCATCTATCAGGCCGTGCTCGACGCCGCCGACGCCGCCTTCGCCGCCGCCAGGCCGGGCGCGAGGTTCATCGACGTGCACAACGCGGCGATGGCCGTGATCGCCGCCCGCCTGGAGGAATGGGGCCTGCTGCCGAACGGGGTCACCGCCGCCCAGACCCTTGACGAGCAGACCGGCGGGGAATACCGACGCTGGATGGTCCACGGCACCTCCCACCACCTGGGCATCGACGTGCACGACTGCGCCCAGGCCCGCAACTCGCTATACCGCGAGGGCGTGCTGGAGCCGGGCATGATCTTCACCATCGAGCCGGGCCTGTACTTCAAGAGCGACGATCTCGCCGTCCCGGAGGAGTACCGCGGCATCGGCATTCGCATCGAGGACGACGTCTTGCTCACTGAAGATGGCTGCGAGAACCTCTCGGCCGCGCTGCCGCGCACCGTCGAGGGCGTCGAGGCCTGGATGGCCGGCCTCCTGGCTTGATGGCATTGCGGTGCGGGGCTCAAGTGAACGTGCGAGCCCCACACCGAGGGCAACGGGGAAGCAGGAACTGCTCAGTGGTTGAGTGGGTCCATCCGGCAATCCAAGGCGATGCCTTCATCGAGGTAGACGCCGCCTGGTAGTCGCGGACGGCAGCCCCGGGTGGCCTCCCCGTGAGCCAACCACAGCGCCTCCCACTCTGCATCGCTCATCGGGTTGCCGGGGTCGTACTCGAAGTCCACCCCGTCAGGATTGACCCGAATCCGATCCCAAAGTATCCACAGGTCATTCCGGTAGTCGAGTTCGCAATCGATGGAGGCTCTGCGCACCGCTTCGCTGGGGTAGCCGCTCGAACCGTCCTCGGCCGAGGGGATCACGTTCTGAAATCCACCCCTTTGGTCTTCGATAATCGACGCAGGTGATCCCACCGACGCGAAACACTCATTGGTGCGAGCGGCGGCCTCCCGCATGTCGGCCAGGGTGAGCTCGCCATTTGATACGATGTTCCGTACCAGGTCATTCGTCGCACTCTCCTCAATCCGCCGGAACTCATGGGCCCAGGGGCCCGCCCCTGAATACGGGTCCTCACCGCCGCAGCCCGTCAGGATCAGCCCGACTGCGACAGCGATCGCAAAGCGCACATTGCGCCGCGCGCTCAACCTGTCTCTCCAACTCACGACCAGAGTGATTGCGGTTTCCTGGGTCGACTGCCGGGGGCGCAGTCGAGGCGGCTCTTGGCACGTTTTCGGCACACCCTGACCGATACCTGATCACGCCGAGGGTGTCAAGCAAGATGCGGGAAAGCCCGCATCGAGTTTCCTTAGCCAACCTGGGGGACGATTAGGCGAACCAGCGGGGCGATGTCGGCGGGCAGGGGTCGGGTCGGGTCGAGCCAACGGTACGCCTCGATCTCGGCGGCAATCCGCGGCTCCGGGAACGGTTCGCGTACCTCGTACAGGTATTCGCGGCACAGTAGCTCCGGCTCGTTGGCGGCCGGGGCGGTGAAGATTCCCACAAAGTCCAGGTCGGCGGGCGCCAAGTCCGCACCCACCTCCTCGCGGGCCTCGCGGATGGCGGCCTGCTGAAAGGTCTCGTCCAGGTCCGGCTTGCCGCCGGGGAACATGAAGCGGGCGGTGCTGCGCTTGCGCACGGTCAGGATGCGGCCCTCCTCATCGCGCAGCACGGTCGCCGCCACCTCCACCAGGGTCGGGGTCGGCCCTTCGTGCACAGCGCCGAAGGCGGTGGCCAGGAACAAGTCGTCTATCGGCGGGAAACCCTCGCCCGCCTCCCGATACGGCGCCACGCCCACCACTGCGTCAACCGGCAGCGGGCCGTAGAGGTGCGGGAAGAGCTCGGCGGCGCCATCGAGGCTCTCGTACCGAACCTCGCTGGGCACCAGCGTCGGGTCGATGCGCAGCAGCAGGACGTCGTCCAGGCCCCTATAGCGGCGGCCCGCGAGGCGAGGCACCTGCTCGGCCGTCGAGCAGGGGATAAAGCCACCCTCATCGAGGGGGCGGCCTCGGGCGGACACGCGGTATTGGCCCGTGCCGCCGGCCAGCGCGGCTCGCCAGTCGGCGCCCAGCGCCAGGTGAAAGATCATCGGGGCAGCCTACCCGCAGAAGGAGTCCTCCTTCACCGGTCCCGCCTCGGATTCCGCGATCCGTTTCGCCAACCGGTCATCTACCTGCATCAATGTCTGGAACAGGTTATTGTCAGTGGTCGTCCCTAGAATAAAAGCATGGAAACCCTACAGGCAGTCAGCTCGACTCGAAAGGGCGTCACCGCCCCTTCGGATATCTGCCTGCCGCCTGCCGGGAGTGAACGTCGCTCCGGTTCAGCCATCGATTCTCTGGCATGGTTGGCCGGCGGCGCCGGCCATGAGGAATGCCTTACTGAGGACCAATCAACGCTCGAGTCTCTGTTGCGAGGCCTGCCACGCGCGGAGGGTCTAGCCGATCATCTGGTCGGCCGGGGGCCGTTCGTTGACCCGTGGCTCGAAGGCCCCAACCCAGTGGCCGCCGCCCGGCTCACCAGGCGACCTGCAGGGCAGCGGGCCGAAGTCCAAGCCGCCCTTGACTCCGGCGACGTATCCGCAGAAGTCTGGGACCAACTGATGGATGAGCTTCGCCGCGAGGAGGCCGAGGAGCACGGCCACACCCTGGCCGCCCTCCCGGCAGAACTGCTGCGTCTGCTGGACGTGCGAGGCCAAGGCTTCGACGGACTCGGGCGCACCCTCGAGGTACTCCGCCAGATCGGCCAGCGTCGCAACCAGCTGGACGCGCTTGAGGCGCTGTGGATTGAACGCGCCCGCCGGCAGGCCCTGCGTTCTCCGGAACTGCTGAACACCAAGTACAACGGTTGTGCCGGAGTGCCACATCTGCCACCAGAGGAACTGGAGCAGCGGGCGGCCATCATTGAGATCTCGTTGGCCACCAAACAGACTGAAGGCTCCGTTGCCCGGAAGATGTCTCGCGCGCAGATTCTCGTTGAACGGGCCCCGCGCGTCTTCAAATCAGCGCTGGCCGGAGACGTCTGTTGGCGAAATGCCTCCAAGGTAGCGCAATACGTCGAAGAAATGACCGAGGCGTCGGCCAGGATGTTCGACTCGGCCTGCCTGATTACTGCCGGGACGCAAAATCCAGCCAAGTTTGCCTACACTGCAAAACGCAAGCGCGACCAGTACAACCCCGCTCCGCCGGAACTGGTTGCCGAAGAGTCCGTTGCCAGGCGACGCCTCGACTTCGAGCTCGTGTCAGATGGCATGGCCTGGTTGAGCATCTTTGGCCCCGCGCCCACCCTCGACGCCGTCTATCAGCGCGTCAACCACATTGCGCGGGCGGCCCGCTGCCCTGAAGCCGGCGACACCCGCACCCTGGAACAGGCTCGGGTGGACGTGTTGTGCGCCCTAGCCCTCGACGATGGGGAGTTGGACATCCCCCTAGCAACCCAAGCCCACCTGGCCCAACTAGACGGCGAGTTGCGCGATGATCGACGCCAAAAGCGCCGCAGAATGCCCTCCGTCCATCATCCCTCACCGCCGCCTCCTCACGCGCCTCCGGCAGCAGCCATCCCCGTCACCGAGCCCTCCGAAGAGCGCACCACCCGGCAAGATGGCGCTGCCCTACCGCCCGTTCGGGAATGGGATTCGGCACATCACATCGCCCAGCTCGGACGCAGTGTCTCGCTTAGGGCATTCATCACCGTGCCGGTGATGACACTGCTGGATCAGACACGTCCTGGCGAGGCCTCCGCCCTTCTCAACGGCGTCGTCCCGGTTGACCCGGAAACCGCCAAGGAACTGTGCGGCCTGGCTACCAGTTTCACCCGCTTGCTGACCGACCCGCTTACCGGCAACGTTCTCGCCGTCGACCCGCACACCTACCGCCCCGGCGCCGATCTCGCCCAGTACGTAACCCTGCGGGACCAGACCTGCCGGTTCCCCGGCTGCACTCGTCGCGCCGCGGGCTCAGAAGGTCAGGGGCTCGACCTCGATCACACGCTTCCGTTCGGCGCCGGTGGCCCCACCCAGGCCCACAACCTGGCCCTCCTCTGCCGCAAACATCACACCGCCAAGCATCGACTGAACTATGCGGTCTCTCAGTCAGACGGCACCGACGGCGGCGTTCCGGGCGCCCTGACCTGGATCACTCCCACCGGCCGGAGCGTGACCACTCACCCCGACCCCCTCCCGGCGACGATTCACTCTCGCCGCCTCAGTCCGGTAGCCGCCCCGGAGGCAGGTAGGCCCGAGGCAGGGCCGGATGCCTCAACTCCCTGAGACCGAGTGGGGCACACACCCGTTCCCGCCCTAGTCCATCTCCAGTTGGGAGATCGCAGCCGCTATCCCCTGCCTACGCTTCGTCCTTCGGCTTGGGAGGAGCGTATGGGTCTTCTGGGGCCGACGGAACGGGCATGGCGGGGGGGGGGGGCACCGAGGGCGTCGCCGGCGGGCCCCCCACCGCCGGCTCC
>WRIF01000033.1 GCA_009782865.1 Promicromonosporaceae bacterium | reverse complement strand
CGGTGTCGAACACGTACACCCCGGCGTTGATTTCGGTGACGGCACGTTGGGCCTCACTGGCATCGCGCTGCTCGATCACGCCGGCGACGGCCCCGCCCGGTTCGCGGAGCACGCGACCGTACCCGTGCGGGTCGGCAAGGTTGGTAGTGAGCAGGGTCACGGCATTGTCCCCGGCCGCGTGCGCCGCGCAGAGGCGGGCGAGGGTCAACCCGTCGAGGAGGGGGGCGTCTGAACCGGTGACGAGGACGGCGCCGGCGGTGGGGGCGAGGGCATCGAGCGCGAGCAGGCCGCACTGGGCGGCGCGCCCGGTTCCCGGCACGTCGTCCTGGTCGGCAATCACCGCCTGCGGGTCGAGGGCGAGGGCGGCGGCGGCCACCTGGTCGCGGGCCTGCCGCACCACCACGCAGATCCGCTGCGGGTCGACGGCCTGGGCGGCGGCGAAGGTGTGTCCGAGGAGGCTGCGTCCCCCCACTGCGTGCAGCACTTTTGGCAGCGCCGACCTCATGCGGGTGCCCTGGCCTGCGGCGAGGATGATGACGGCGGCGGGAGGGGTGATGGTCACGCGGTCATCCTAGGGCCAGGCGTGCCGTCGGCCCGTTTGCCCGCGCGGGAGGCGGCCTCATCACGCCCCGCCCTGAGACGACCTTGGAGGAATTTTGCTCCGCCCCCAGGACTCGAACCTGAACCAAGGGCACCAAAAACCCGTGTGCTGCCAATTACACCAAGGCGGAACGGCCCCGCCTGCGCGTGGCCGGTTGCCTAGTCTAGCCCCTGGCCGGCCTGGCGCTGGCCGCGAGGGCCGCGTGGTAGGCGACGAGGTGGTTGGCGGCGGCGGCGGCCCAGGTGAACTCGGCGGCGCGGTCGATGGCGGCGGCGGCCAGCGCCCGTCGCCGTTCCTCGTCTGCCAGCAGGGTCCTCAGCCCGGCCGCGATTGATTCTGGGGAGGTATCGCAGTAGGCGACGGCGTCGCCGCCCACCTCTGGCAGGGAGAGCTCACCGGTGGTGAGCACGCAAGCGCCGCAGGCCATCGCCTCTAGCACGGGCAGGCCAAACCCTTCTCCCCGGCTGGGGTAGGCGAGCACCTGGGCGCCGGCGAGAAAGCCGGGGAGGTCTGCCAGGGGAAGGTAGCCGGGGCGCAGTAGCCGCAGGTTAGGTGGCACCTCGGCGGCGGCGTCGTCGATCGCCAAGTCCCAGCCCTTGCCGCCGGCGAGCACCAGGGCGGGCGGGTCGGGCAGGTCGGCGCAGGCGGCGATCCAGCCGCGGATCAGGGCGGGGACGTTTTTGCGGGGTTCCAGGGTGCCCAGGAAGCCGATGTATCGGCCTTCTGCCCGCCCGTCGGAGGCGGCGGCAGGAGGCAGGTCGAGCGTTCGCCGCACGCGGGCCTGCTCGGCCTGGTCGACAGGGTAGAAGCGCGCGTGATCGACGCCGTGGTAGGCGACCATAAACTTGGCCGGGTCGGCGCCGACCAGCCGCACCACCTCGTCGCGGGTGGCCTTGCTCGGGGTGATCAGCCCGCTGGCGCGGCGGGAGGCGAGCCTGATCCAGGTGCGGAAGAACTTGGCCTTGGAGGGCAGGTGGGCGTCGGGGGTGGTGAAGAAGGTGGCGTCGTGCAGGGTGACCACCACGGGTCTGCGGGTCAGCAGCGGCATCGTGTAGTGCGGGGAGTGCACCACATCGGGTCGCAGCCGGCGGATGAGGGCGGGCAGGCCCACCTGCTCCCAGGCCAGGCGCAGGGGCCGACGGGCGATGCCCGCGACCACCACCACCTGCCCGTCGGTGATCATCTGCTCGAATAGTTCCCGGTCGCGCGGCTGGGCGATGACGGTCAGGCGTACCCCGGTGCGCTGCAACTCGGGGACTAGTTCGTCGACGTAGCGGCCGACGCCTCCCCGGTCGGCGGGGATGGCGGTCGCGTCGAGCAGCACATGCATGGGGCAACCCTACGTGCCTGGCGTGGCCCCGCGGCTGTGTCGCAGCCCTGCGGGTGTGGCGTAACCCTGTGGGCCAACGACAACGGCAGGTGCCCGGCAAATGCGGGCCGCCCTCCGCCCCGCCTGCCTTGGTTAGGGCAAGATGTGACGCATGAACTCCGTCCGCCCCCGTATGACCTCCGCCCAACGCCGCGAGCAGCTGCTGCAGGTGGCGCGCGGCCTGTTCGCCGAGCGTGGCTTCGATCAGACCGCGGTCGAGGAGATCGCCGCCCGTGCCGAGGTGTCGAAGCCGGTGGTCTATGAGCACTTTGGCGGCAAGGAGGGCATCTACGCGGTGATCGTCGACCGCGAGGTGCGGCTCCTGACCACCACCCTCATCGCCGCCCTGACGGCGGGTGGCCATCCCAAGGTGATCGTGGAGCGGACCGCGCTGGCCCTGCTCGACTACATCGAGGAGCATGAGGACGGCTTCCGCATCCTGGTGCGTGACTCCCCCGTGGCCCAGGCGACCGGCACGTTTTCCTCCCTGATCGGTGATGTGGCCTCGCAGGTGGAGCACCTGCTGGAGGCGCAGTTCGCCCAGATCGGCCTCGACCCGCAGGAGGCGCACATCTACGCGCCCATGCTAGTGGGCATGATCGCGCTTTCGGGCCAGTACTGGCTCGACCATCGGGTGCCCTCCAAGGAGCAGGTGGCGGCGCACCTGGTGAACCTGTCCTGGAACGGGCTGCGCGGGCTGAAGCCGCATCCCCAACTGACGTCTGCCATCGACTAGCGCCGTTGCCGTCCCTCCCCCTACGGATGTAGCGAAGATGGCCGGACATATGTGGTGCAGCCGACAGGGAAGGAACATTTGGCGCCATTTCATCGCCTTGAGTCCGCAGAACAGGCGGAACACCCCTGCCGCTCCGGCTTGTATCTGTCTTTGTGACTTCACTGATAATCGACAACCTGCATAAGTCGTACGGGGACCTCAAGGCGCTCGACGGGGTGAGTTTCGCGGTGTCCAACGGCGAGATCTTTGGTTTTGTGGGCGGCAACGGCGCCGGCAAGACCACTACCATGCGCATCATCTTGGGGGTGCTGGCGGCCAACTCCGGCGACGTGCTGTGGAATGACCACCCGATCTCCCTGGAAGACCGGCGCCGGATTGGCTACATGCCGTCCGAGCGCGGCCTCTACCCGGCCATGACCGTCCGCGATCAGCTGGTCTACTTTGCCCGCCTCAAGGGCGTGTCCGCCAAGGCAGCCGCCCAGGCCGCCGTGCGCTGGACCGAGCGCCTGAACCTGGCCCACCGCCTGGACGACAAGCTGCAGGCCCTGTCCCTGGGAAATCAGCAGCGCGCCCAGCTGGCCGCGGCCCTGATCGCCGACCCGGAGATCCTCGTGCTTGACGAGCCGTTCTCCGGCCTGGACCCTATCGCCGTCGACGTCATGTCCGAGGTGCTGCGCGAGGCCGCCGCCTCGGGCGTCCCGGTCATCTTCTCCTCCCACCAGCTCGCGCTGGTCGAGACCCTCTGCGACCGGGTGGGCATCATCGAGCAGGGAAAGATGGTGGCCGTCGGCTCCGTCGAGGCGCTCGCCACCCCCGAACACCCCCGCTTCGAGGTCTATGGGGCGCCGCCGGAGGCCTGGATGGGCTCGCTGCCCGACGCGCACATCCTGGAGCAGGCTCCCTCCACCACGCCCGGCTCCACCTCGATCCGCACCGTGCTTGAAATCCCGGGCGGTGATGGACAGGCCGTGCTTGCAGCCGCCCTCGGCGCCGGCCCGGTGACCTCGTTCCGCCCCTCGCGCCCCACCCTGACCGACCTCTACCGCCACGTCGTTTCCGACAAGGAGGCCACCGAATGAGCACCCCCGCCACCAAGCCCGCCGTCAGCTCGCCAGCCGCCCCTGCCGGCTGGCGCTCGATCTTCCTGGTCGCCGAACGCGAGGTCATGACCCGGCTCCGCCAGCGGGTCTTCCTGATATCTACCGCCGTGCTGGTCTCCGCCGTGGTGCTCGGCATCCTCGCCGCCCACTTCTTGGGGGGAGAAACCCACGTCATGCAGCTGGCCACCACCGACTCCTCGTTCGCCCAGGAGTTGGAGGCCACCACCCACGCCATGGGCATCGAGTCCAATGTGACGGTGGTCGCCGACCGCAGCGCCGGGGAGGCGCAACTGTCCTCCGGTGACATCGAGGCCCTGATCATCCCCGGAAGCGACGGCAACCTCACCGCGGTGGTCGAGTCCACCCTGGATTCAACCCTACAGCCGGCCCTGCATGGCCTGGCCCAACAGCTGGCGCTCTCGGACCAGGTCACCTCCCTGGGCGGCGACCCCACTACCGTCGCCGCCGCCGTGGCCAGCGCTAACGTCACGGTCGACGCCCTCAACCCCCCGGTCGAGCGCGACATCGGCCAGATGGTGGTCGGCATGCTGATCGGCATCCTGCTCTTCGTCTCCATCAACATCTGCGGCCAGATGGTGGCCGGCGGCGTGGTCGAAGAGAAGACCTCGCGCGTGGTTGAGCTGCTGCTCTCCACCGTCAAGCCGTCCCAGCTCATGTCCGGCAAGGTGCTCGGCATCGGCGCCATCGGCCTGCTGCAGGTGATCCTGGTCGGCGGGGCGGCGGCGATCACCGCGACCGCCACCGGCGTGCTGTCTGGCATGGGCCTAAACCTAGGCATCTCCCTGCTGTGGGGCCTGATCTGGTTCATCATCGGCTTTGCCACCTTCGCCACCGTGCTGGCCGCCCTCGGCGCGCTGGTCTCGCGGCAGGAGGAGGTGGGCTCGGCCACGATGCCGGCCATCATGCTGATGATCGTGCCCTACATCATCGGGATAAACGTGCTGCCCAACGACCCCACCAGCCCGCTGGCCACCACGCTGTCCTACGTGCCGGGCATGGCCCCGTTCCTCATGCCGATCCGCGAGGCCCTCGGCGTGGCCAGCCTGCCGGAGCAACTGCTGGCGCTGGCCATCTCGATTGCCACCATCCCGGTGCTGGTCTGGTTCGCCGGGCGCATCTACGGCAATGCCGTGCTGCGCACCGGCGCCCGCATCAAGCTGGCGGATGCCCTGAAGACCACCTGACCGCACCCCCTCGCGCTCACTGAGGCGGGGCCGTGGCCGGTTGGCCGTGGCCCCGCCTTCGGCTTTAGCCGCGAGACCCCCTAGGATGGCGCGGTGATCTCGGAGCAGGCCCGGAAGGGCCAGGGGGTGTGGGCGGCCAGGACAGCCTGGCTGGGACCCGGCACCGGCGGGCTGCTGGCGGCCCTCCTGCTCGTCTCGCTCAACCTCCGCCTGCCGATCACGGCCCTGCCTCCGGTGATCTCCACCATTTCCGAGGCGTTGGGCCTGACCACCGCGCAGGCGGGCCTGTTGACCTCCATTCCGGTGCTGTGCTTTGCCCTGTTCGCCCCTCCAGCGTCGTGGCTGATCGGGCGGATCGGCCCCGAGCGCGCCCTGCTGATCGGCCTGGGGGCGATCGTGGCCGGCCAGCTGCTCCGCCCCCTAGGCGGCGCCCCCGCCCTGTTCCTCGGCACCGCCGCCTTCGGCGCCGGCATCACGGTAGGCAATGTGGCAGTCCCGGTGCTGATCACCCGCGACTTCCGCAGCCGCGCCGCCTCCGTGACCGCCCTGTACTCCTCGGTGATGAACGTCGGCTCCTCCCTGTCGACCATGGCCACCGCCCCCCTGGCGGTGCTCTGGGGCTGGCAGTGGGCGCTGCTCAGCTGGACGGCCCTCGCGGTGCTGGCCGCCGGCTTCTGGCACTTCACCACCAGGCGGCCCTCACTGCTGCTCGCCGCCGACGCCGCGCCGGTGGCGACACCGGCCATCCCATCGCCTCCGACGACGGCCTCCACCGCGCCTAACCCGATTCGCCGCCTGACCGTGCTGCTCTGCCTGGGATTCGTGGGGCAGGCCGGCTCGTTCTTTGCGATGACCGCCTGGCTGCCCCGCATGCTGGTGGAACGGGGCGGCTTCACCGAAACGGCGGCCGGGGCCATCGCCTCGCCCTTTCAACTCCTCGCCGTAGCGGGCGCGCTCGGCGTGCCGCTGGCATTCCGCGCCGGGGCGTCCCATCGCACCGTCTCGCTGACCCTCACCGCACTGTGGCTGACCCTCCCGCTGGGCCTGCTGCTGGCTCCCACCGCCGCCGCCGTCTGGACGTCCGCCGCGGGGCTGGCGCAGGGCGGCAACTTTGTGCTGACGTTCACCCTGATCGCCCAGCGGGCTCCGTCCCTGGTGGCAGCCCGCCGGGCCAGCGCCGTGGTGCAGACCGTGGCCTACGTCTTCGCCGCCATCTCCCCGCTAGTGGTCGGCGCCCTGCACACCGCCACCGCCTCCTGGACGGCCCCGCTGCTGGTGGTGCTCGGCCTGGTGACCACGATGGGGGCCTTCATGGCGGTGGCCACCGCCCCCCAGCCAGACAGTCCGGCCCGGCCCGGCGATCCGGCCCAACTAGGCAATCCAACCCAGGCGGGCGATCCCGTCCAGGCGACCTAGCCGAGCGCCTCGGCGGCCTCCAGCCATTGCGCCTCCAGGGCGTCCTTTTCGTCCTGGAGCGTGCGCAGGTCGCCGTCTAGCCGGGAGACGAGCGCGTAATCGGTCGCGTTGGCGGCGATCTCGCCGTGTAGCTCGGCCTCCTGGGATTCGAGCCGGGCGATCTGCTTCTCGAGCCGGGCAACGTCCTTGCGGGCCTGGCGCAGGTCGGCGGCCGAGAGGCTGGCCCCTAAAGTGCCTGGCCCTGGAACGTCGCCCACCGTGGCACCGGCATCCGTGGGCGTGGCCGTGGCCGAAGGTGACTTCCCCGCCCTTCCGCCCGGGGGCGCGGCGAGACTGCCGGAATCCGGGCTCACCTGCCCGGCCGGCGCCTGCCGCAGGCGCAGGTACTCGTCCACCCCACCGGGCAGATGCCGCAGGCGGCCGTCGATCAGCGCATACTGCTGGTCCGCGACGCGCTCGAGCAGGTAGCGGTCGTGGCTGACCACTATCAGGGTGCCCGGCCAGGAGTCGAGCAGGTCCTCCATGGCGGCGAGCATGTCGGTATCGACATCGTTGGACGGCTCATCGAGCAGCAGCACGTTGGGCTCGGCCAGCAGCACCAGCAGCAGTTGCAGGCGCCGCTTCTGCCCGCCGGAGAGTTCGTCAACGCGCGCGCTCAGGTGTTCGCGGCTGAAGCCCAGCCGTTCGAGGAGTTGGGCGGGCGTCAGCTCCTTGCCTCCCACCACGTACGACGTCTTGGTGCGGGCCAGCACCTCGCGGACCCGGTCTCCGGCGATGTCCGCCAGCTGGGAGAACTGCTGGTCGAGCACGCCTAACTTCACGGTCCGCCCCCGCTTGACCCGTCCGGTCACCACCGCCCCGCCGGGATCGCGGGGGTCCAGCCCTCCCGCCTCGTCTCGCAGGCGGCGCTCTTCGGCCACCGCGCGCCGGGATTCGGCGGGTGGGGCGATCTCGCCGGCGATCAGCCGCAGCAGCGTGGACTTGCCCGAGCCGTTGGCGCCGAGGATCGCGGTGCGCTCTCCGGGGGCGATCAGCCACTCGATGTCACGGAGCACCCAGTTGAGCGGCGGCCCGTCGGCGGCGGTGTCCGGGTTTCGAGACGGCTGCGCCTCCTCAACCAGCGGACGCCTCTCCGTCTCCGCTTCCTCGTCCAGCGGACGCCCCTCGGTCGGCGCCACCTCGCCCAGGGGGCGGCTTCCCGTGGCCGCCTCCGGGAGCGCCGGATGCACGGGGAACGCCACCGAGACGTCGAGCAGGTCGATACAGTCCTTGCCGAGGCGCGAGACCGCGAGCGCCGAGAGTTCCAGGCGGTCACGCGGCGGCGGCACATCGGAGATGAGCGCGTTGGCGGCGTCGATCCGGAACTTCGGCTTGGAGGTGCGGGCGGGTGCCCCGCGGCGCAGCCAGGCGAGCTCCTTGCGCAGCAGGTTTTGCCGCTTGGCCTCGCTGGCGGCGGCCTGTCGGTCGCGCTCGACGCGGGCCAGCACATAGGCGGCGTAGCCGCCCTCGAACGGTTCTACCCGGCGCGAGTGCACCTCCCAGGTGGTGAGTGCCACCTCGTCGAGGAACCAGCGGTCGTGGGTGATCAGCAGCAGGGCGCCCTCGTTGGGGCGCCAGCGCTGCCGCAGGTGGGCGGCCAACCAGGCGATGCCTTCGACGTCGAGGTGGTTGGTGGGTTCGTCGAGGGCGAGCACATCCCACTCCCCCACCAGCAGGGCGGCGAGGGCCACGCGCCGTCGCTGCCCCCCGGACAGGGTGCCGATGCGGGCCGTCCAGGACAGGTCGGAGACCAGTCCGCCGATCACGTCGCGCACCCGGGGGTCGCCGGCCCACTCGTGCTCATCGCGGTGGCCGACGATGACGAAGCCGACCGTGTTGTCGTCGTCCAGGGTGTCGGCCTGGTCTAGGACGCCGAACCTGAGGCCCCCGCGCCAGGTGACGCGGCCGGCGTCGGGCTCCAGCCGTCGGGCTAGCAGGCGCAGCAGCGTGGATTTGCCGTCGCCGTTGCGGCCGACGACGCCGATGCGGTCTCCCTCGTCGAGCCCGAGGGTCACCGAGTCGAAGACCACGCGGGTCGGGTACTGAAGGTGAAGGCCCTCGGCCCCCAGCAGGTGCGCCACGGGAAGAGCCTAGCTTGAGTCCGTGGGACACCGTCCATGCGGTGGCTGTCGGTTGAGCCCGGAAGACTAAACGCTCAGCGCGTGGTTAACCCCTCGTTCCGCTCGTTTAGATCGCGCCTAGCTTGACAGGATAATAATCTTCAGATTAATATTTTGACACCTAGATCAGCTTCCAGAGGAGAACCGTGCCCGAGCACTACAACGTCACTGCCTACGATCCCTACGAGCACTTCTTCGGCGCCCGCTACAAGCAGGGGGGGCGGACGGTCTACGCCCTCGACTTCTCGGTGAGCGAGCTCGTCAGCTTCTTGCCCAAACCCGACGCTGACAGGCCCCTCGAGGCAGCTGATGCACAGCGCAGGATCTACCCTGCCCACGCGCGAGCCTTCGCGCGCTACATTGAGGAGACTGAAGGTTGGGTTTCACCTGCGCTGCTGCTGCGTGGGCCTGACATTTTCAAGTTTGATCGGAAGATCCTGCAAGACACCGGCACCACACAGTTCGGGGTGGTCTCGGTTCCGAAGGACTCCCGGACAGAGATCAAGATCGTTGATGGACAGCACCGTACGCTGGGATTCCACCTCGCGTGGGAAAATCTGAGCAAGGACATCACCAATGCTCGTGCCATGGTCGCCTCCGCGCGAACCAATGAGGAGTCCCCCGAGGTCATCGCAAACCTTCAGGCCAAGTTGGACTGTCTGATAGATCACCGCACCAAACTGGCCGGCGAGAGGGTCTCGATCCAGATCGTCGTAACCGATGACCCCACGGTAGCTCGCCGCATCTTCGTTGACATTAACGACAACGCCAAGGGAATCACCGGGTCTGTCCGGAGCCGCTTCGATGACCGCAAGGTCCTATCTCGGGCTCTTAATCTCGTCCTCAACAGGAACGACCTGCTGAAAAACCGCGTAGATCTGGAGGCTGACCGAGTCATGGGCGCCTCCAAGTACCTGGTCGGCGCCAAACAGGTGGCCGACATGATCAGAGCCGTTACCGTCGGGAATGGCAGAATCGGCAAGCGCCAGGAGCAGGAGCTAGACGAGAAGATGATGGCTGATGAGTTCGAGCTGTTCACTCTTGCGCTCACGGAGGCGTTCGTCGATCTAGCGGCCGTTCAGGAAGGGAACCTCACGCCCAAGCAGCTCAGGCAGACAAGCCTCCTGGGGTCATCGGTCATCCTCCGAGGGCTTGCCGCCGCCTGGTATGAACTGTCAGAGGATGGGTCGACTTCTGACGAGATCACAGCTGCCTTCAAGGGCCTGGCAGAGGGCATGGCCGCGCCGGTCTTCCCGGAGCCGGAGGACACATGGTTTGCAACCGGCCTGTTTAGCGTTAACCCAAACGGCGTGTACAGCCCCAGCTCCCGTTCTCAAGACATCAAGAACTTGACCAACTATCTGGTCGAGTGGTGTGACGAGTCTCCTGACTGGGTTCGTTCGACGGAGGCCCCCGAGGCGACATAGCAAGGCAACTGTACGGCCATGACCAGCTGACGGCGCAGCAACGCTCTTCGTCGGGTTGGGTCGAACGCGGCGCTCAGGGCACAATGGGCGCATGGCGATGTTTGACCTTCCCCTGGAGCAGCTGGAGTCCTACCGTCCGGAGGTGCAGTGCCCGCCCGACCTGCGCGACTTCTGGACCGCGCAGGTGGCGGCCGCCCGGGCCACCGCTGACGGACCA
>WRIF01000032.1 GCA_009782865.1 Promicromonosporaceae bacterium | reverse complement strand
AACAGCCCGGACAATCAAACAGGCAGCCCGAAACGTACAGGGAACAGCGCACCCCCTCGCCGTCGACCATGGTGAACGGCTTGTAGTCGGCGATGCGCCGCTCGGAGAGCGTTTCCGGGTCGCCGCCTGCAAAGTCGTCCCAGCCCGAAAACTTGGTCCAGCCCCGCAGGTAGTCCGGCGGCCGTGACTGCCTGCCCGGTTGGGCCGGGCGCACCACGGCATCGGTGGCCCGCGCCGCCTCCTCGTGAGGCAGCGCCCTATCCAGCGGTTTCATCTACCGTGATTCCGCTCGGGCCGCCGACTCCGTCTGAGCTAACGGCTGCGGCTGGGCTAACGGTTGCGGCTGGGACAGATGCGGCATCATTTGCCCGACGGCAGGGCGAAGAGGACGTCGTCGCCCTCATCGCCGCTGGCGGAAACCGGTGGCCGCCGCAGTTCGGACTCGCGCGGCTCCGGATAGGCGGAGGGAAACTCTCCGAAGGGGATGCCAAGCTGCGCCGAGGCCTCCTCGCCGGCCTGCCCGGCCTGCCCGGCCTGCCCGGTCGGAGCGGCGGCCGGCGTCGAGCCGCCGTCCAGGCCTCGCCCGTCCTCGCCGGGCAGGCCCGGGTCGGTGGCGGCCACCTGGAATTCGAACGAGGTGGCGGTCGGAGCGGTGCGTCCACAGGCCGTCGCCTGGGCGGCCTCGGCGGGCAGGGTCTCTGGGGTCAGTACGTGGCGGACGCGGGCGCTGTGTTCGAGGCGGCGTCCCTTGACCCAGGGGCGGACGGCGGGGGAGCCGAGGTAGCCGCAGACGCGCTTGACGACGTCGAGGGCCTCGCCGTCGGTCTCCCCGCAGGTGGGGCACATGAAGCCGTCGTCGGTGGAGACGCAGTCGCCGGTGAATCCGCAGGTGTAGCACTTGTCGATGGGGGTGTTGGTGCCCAGGTAGCCGACGCGGTCGTAGGCGTAGTCCCAGACGGCTTCGAGGGCCTTGGGGTTGGAGGTCATCACCGGGTATTCGACGTAGTGGATGAATCCGCCAGAGGAGCCGGCCAGGGGGTAGTCCATCTCGAAGTCGATCTTCTCGAACGGGGTGGGGTTCTTGCGGACGTCGAAGTGGAAGGAGTTGGTGTAGTAGCCCTTGTCGGTGATGTTTTCTACCGGCCCGAACTTTTCGAGGTCCATGCGGGCGAAGCGGTCGGTCAGTGATTCGGAGGGGGTGGCGTAGACGGAGCGCCACACGCCGTCGTTCGACTGTGAGGTCCACATGCCGGCCGCGTTCTTCATGCGGCGGATGATCGCGAGGGTGAAGTCCTTGGCTTCTGGCAGGGATTCCCATTCGGCGCCGAAGAACACGGTGGCGACCTCGTAGAGGCCGATGTAGCCCAGCGACACCGTGCCGCGGCCGTCGCGGAAGAGTTGCAGCACCGATTCTCCGGCCTCAAGGCGAGAGCCGAAGCCGCCGTTTTGGTACAGGATGGGGGCGTTTTCGGGCCGGGCGGTCACGCAGGACTGCACCCGGTAGGCCAGGGCCTCGCGCATCACGGTCAGGCGTTCATCTAGCAGGCGCCAGAAGCCGTCGAGGTCGCCGCGGGTCTCTAGGGCGATGCGCGGCAGGTTGAGGGTGACCACGCCGAGGTTCATCCGTCCGATGGTCTCGGACTCGCCTTGCTCATTGGTCCAGCCCTGCAGGAACGAGCGGCAACCCATCGGGGTCTTCCACGAGCCGGTGATCTCTACGATCTTGTCGTACGAGATGACATCGGGGTACATGCGCTTGGTCGAGCATTCGATGGCCAGCTGCTTGATGTCGTAGTTGGGGTCGGACGGCTCCAGGTTGACGCCGCGGCGCAGGGTGAAGATCAGCTTGGGGAAGATCGGGGTGCGGCCCTCGGCCCCCAGGCCGCGCAGCTGCACGGCCAGCACGGCCTTTTGCACCTCGCGTTCAAACCAGGACGTGCCCAGCCCAAACCCGAACGAGATGAACGGGGTCTGCCCCTGGGTGGAGCAGGTGGTGTTCAGGTTGAACAACAGCGACTGCAGGGCGTCGTAGATGTCCTTGACGGTGTGAGAGCGGGCGAACTCCTCGCGCCGGGCCACCGCCTGCGCGTCGTCGCCCGGAATCCAGTTCGCCGCGTCGGCCAGGTGCTTTTCATGCGAGCGCACGGCGTACGGGGCCAGCAGCCGGTCGATCGACTCGACCGTGATGCCGCCGTACTGGGCAGAGGAGACGGCCACGATGATCTGGGCCAACACCGAGGAGGCGGTGAGGATCGACTTGGGGGTCTCAATGTTCGCCGAACCCATGGTGAAACCGTCGCGCAGCATCCCCTCAAAGTTGGGCAGGGAACAGTTGGTAAACGGGGTGTACGGGCTGTAGTCGAGGTCGTGGTAGTGAATCTGCCCCTTGGCGTGCGCCTCGGCCACCCGGCGCGGCAGCATCGCCATGCCCTTAGCCTTGGCCACAGAGCCGGCCATGCGGTCACGCTGGACGTGATAGACCCGGGCGTCCTTGTTGGCGTTCTCGTGCTTCACCTCAGAAGAGGTCAGACGCCCCACCTGATGCTCCACCGACATGGCCTCGGTGCGCTGCCGGGCGCGCTGCACCCGGTAGGTGGCATAGTGCTCCGTGACCGGCGCATGCCCCTGCGAGACCAACGTCTGCTCGACAATCGACTCGATCTCCCACACCTCGACCGCCCCGCTGTCGTAGCGGGCGCGCACCTGCGCGTCGATGGCGTCCACCGCCTGGTTGAAGGCCCCCTCATCAATGTCACCGTTGTACGCAGAGCGCCACGCAGGCAGCACCGCATCCCGAATCCGGGCGGCGTTGTACAGGGCCTTGCGACCGTCGCGCTTGATGACCGTGGGCGGGTCCGCGAAGACGGTAGAAAGGACGTCCGCGTCGGTAACTGGGTCGAGCAGGGTCATTGCCGGTGCCTTCCTTTTGCGTAGGTAGTCGATGTTAGAACGAGCCACTGACAAAGTCCTCGAGCGGGCCAGGTAAGTGCCACCTTCAGGCGTCGGTGCCGACCGTGATAACCGACCGGTACATGATCCACCCGGGCGTGCCTCCGGGAGGGGAGGCGCGCGGTCTAGGCCAGGTAGTCGTCCACCAGTTGCTCGGCCAGGCCCGTGTAGGTGGCCGGGGTGAGGTCCAGCAGGCGGGCGGCATCCTCGGCGGGAAGTCCCAGGCCAGAGACGAAATCGCGCATGCCCTCGGCCGTGACCCGGTGGCCGCGGGTGAGGTCCTTGAGTGTCTCGTACGGGTTGTCCATTCCGGGCACGCCGGCCACGGAGGCGGCCCGCATCAGGGTCTGGATGGGCTCGGCGAGCACCTCCCAGTTCTGATCCAGGTCGGCCGCCATGGCCGCGGCGTTGGCGTGCAGGGCCCGCAGGCCGCGGCGCAGGTTGTCGATGGCGAGCAGGGAATGACCGAACGCGGTTCCCACGTTTCGTTGCGTGGTGGAGTCCGTCAGGTCGCGCTGCAGGCGACTGGTGACCAGCGTGGAGGCGAGGGTGTCGAGCAGGGCGTTGGCGATCTCCAGGTTGGCCTCGGCGTTTTCAAAGCGGATCGGGTTGATCTTGTGCGGCATCGCCGAGGAGCCGACCGCCCCGGCCACTGGGATCTGGGTGAAGAACCCGAGCGAGATGTAGGTCCACACATCGGTGGCGAGGTTGTGCGCGATGCGGTTGTAGCGGGCGATGTCCGCGTAGAGCTCGGCCTGCCAGTCGTGGCTCTCGATCTGGGTGGTCAGCGGGTTCCAGGTGAGGCCAAGCCCCTCCACAAACGCCCGGGACACCCGCGGCCAGTCGGCGCCAGGCACGGCCACCGTGTGGGCGCCGTAGGTGCCGGTCGCCCCGTTGATCTTGCCGAGAATCTCGTCGGCCTCAATGCGGGCGAGCTGGCGGCGCAGGCGGTGGACGGTGACGGCGATTTCCTTGCCGAGCGTGGTGGGGGTGGCGGGCTGTCCATGCGTGCGGGAGAGCAGGGGCACGGCCTTGAGTTCGACGGCCATGGCGGCCAGGTCGTCGGCCAGTAAGGTGGCGGCCGGGAGCCACACCTGTTCGACCGCCCCCTTGATCATCACCGCGTACGCCAGGTTGTTGATGTCCTCAGACGTGCACGCGAAGTGGACCAGCTCGCTGGCCCTGGCCAGGGAGTCGCCCAGCCCGGCGGCCTGCAGGGCGGCGGGCTCGAGGCGGCGCTTGATGAAGTACTCGACCGCCTTGACGTCGTGCACGGTGACCCGTTCTATCTCGGCAAGTTCGGCGATCTCGGCGGCGCCGAAGGTGGCGGGGATCGCGCGCAGGTAGGCGATCTCGGCTTCCGTCAGCGTCGGGGCGCCGGGCACGACGGCGGTGGGCGACATGCCGTTGCCGCCGCACAGTCCGATCAGCCACTCGACCTCGACCAGCAGGCGGGCGCGGTTCAAGGCCGCCTCGGAGAGATGGTTCACCAGGGGGGCCACGGCTGTCCGATAGCGGCCGTCTAGCGGTCCGAGCGCGAGGGGGGGTTCGATCTCTGCGAGGTTGCGATACGTGGGAGAAGCGGTCACGGGCAGATTCTCCCACGGCCCGCGCGGTGATGGTTATCCACAGCCCGATGGCTGCGGCACGTTCACAGCCGGGCAAACCGCCCCTTTTCTCAGCGAGCGACACGGGGTTACGTTGAGGGCAGCGATCCCTTAGGAGGTGTCAGGTGCAGATCGAGCCGGGGCTAGACGACCCCTTCATCATGCTCGCCTCGGCCGCCGCGAACCTGGTGGGTTGGGCCAGCAGGTTGCGGGAGGCGCAGGGCCTCACCTGGCAATCGGTGGCGGCCGACACCTTCCGAGAGCGCCTGGCGGAGTTGGGAGAACAGGAGGTGAGGGCGACGGATCAGCTTGCCGCCCTGCGGGAGAGCCTGTGGCGGATCGAGGCGCTACAGTGACCGACCACCCCGACCACCCCGACCACCCCGACCACCCCGGCCACCCCGGTTCCTCCGGCCACCCAGGTTCCTCCGACTACCCCGGCCACCCCGATGCCTCTGACGCCATTCGAGTCTATGGCGGCGCCCGTCCGAGCGAGGTGGAGGTCGCGGCGATCCTGGGCGCCGCCGCACGCCTGGCGGCCGGGATCACCGATCTGCGCCTGGCCTCCTGCCGGTTGGCGGCGGCGGCCGGCGCGGCCAGGCGAAGGTCCTGGCAGCCAGCTCCGCTTTCGGTCACGGCGGGCATCGCCAGGCGAGAGACCGTGACCCTGGCGCCGGTCTGTCCGGGGATCGCCGCGCGGCCGAGTTTGCTGCGGGCATGGGCGGAGAGGGCGTCGGCGCTGGCGGGGATGCTGCGCGCCAGTGCAGACCTGGCCGACCTCTGGCGGCGGCGGCTGCTGCAGGCGGCCAGCATCTACTCCGAGACCGAGGGCTTCCTCCAATCCTTCATCTGTCATCGGCAAAAGCGGAACGTGGCCCTGCTGGGCCTGGTGAGTTGGGCCTTCGCCGGTTCGGGTTGGGCACGACGCCTCAGCGCCGCGGTGGCGAACTGCTACGACGAGTTAGTCGGCGACCTCGGGCTCGGCCTCTCCCTGGCCTTCCTGCCGTTTGTCGGGGGCGATCTTTCCGTCACCGGAGCGGCAAGGGTGCTCTCGCGCGGCGCGCTGGCAATCACGGGCGCGGCCGGTGTCGACGTCCACCCCGTGTTCCCGACCGGCCCAAGAGAAATTGGCTTAGGGGGAGTAGGCCTGGGTGGAGCCGGTCCAGGGGGAGACTGGGATGCGGAGTACGACGGCTCCATCGACGCGGCGCTGGCTCGCCTGCCGTCGCTCACCGGCAGCGGGGCGCCCGAGGCGCGGGCCGGGGTTCCCCCGGGCACGCTCGCGGTCCAGCGGGTGGCACATGCCGACGGCTCCGTCTCTTGGAACGTGCTGCTTCCCGGCACTCAGTCCGCGTTGATGGGAGAGCATGTGTTCGATGGGCTCAGCGACCTGCAGCTGATGGCCCACGGGTCGGCCGAGATGCTGCTCGCCCTTGACGGGGCGCTCGCCCAGGCTGGGGTGGCCAAGGCCGAACCGGTGGTGTTGCTGGGGCACTCCCTGGGCGGAATCACGGCGGCGGCGGCCGCCGCCACCCCGTGGTTCGCAGAGCGCTACACCCTCGGCGGGGTGGTCACCGCGGGTTCGCCCACCGCCACCTTCGTCATCCCCGCCGGCATTCCGGTACTGCACCTTGAGAATGCCGAGGACATGGTCTCTGCCCTCGATGGGTTGCCGGCGCGGGGAAACCCGCAAAGCGTCGACCGGGTGACCGTCACCCGCTCGCTCATAGACTCGCCCGACCTGGCAGACCTGGCCGCCGTGGGCAGCCTGGGGGCCGCCCACGGGATCGACACCCACCTGCGCACCCTGGCTGCGGCCAGGGCCAGCGATAACCAGGCCGTGCGGCAGGTGACGGAGCGAATCGAGGAGGTGATGCAGGGCGAGAGGGCCGAGACCACCTTCTATGCCACCGCGCGACGCGATTCTGACTAGCGCGCGACCTTCCCGACCAGCGCGCCGCCGTCCCGGCTAGCGGACCACCACGACGCTTGAGCGGCGACGGCTCGGGGCAAACACTCCGACCACCGCCTGCAGGAACGCCAGCACCAGCGCGACCAGCACGTAACTCCAGAACCCGCCGTTGATCTCCAGCGCCCACGGCAGGCCGGAGAACCAGCCGGTCGGCCCGGTCACCCAGGTGACCAGCCACAGCATCAGCGCGTTGACCACCAGGGAGAACAGCCCGAGCGTCAGCAGATACAGTGGCCAGGCCAGCGCCTTGACCAGCGGCTTGATGATCGAGTGCACCAGGTTAAGCAGCAGCGCCAAGACCAGAACCGCGAGAATGACGTCCCAGGTGGAGCCGTCGCTGACAATCTCGACCCTGCCCATCAACCACTGGGTCAGCCACAGCGCGACGGCCGTCACGATTACGCGGATCACGAAGTACATGGGTGAATCCTGACACGGACACCACCGGTTCCATGGCAACATTGCGGGCATGATCGGCGCCATGGCTTCCAGTTTCCGCGACGACGCCAAGGGGGAGGCCCGCCCCGACCAGGCGGAGCGCGGCAGCCAAGAGGGCGCCCGAGACGGCGCTCGAGAGCGCGCCCGAGAAGGCGTCCGAGGCAGCGCTCCCGACACCGCTGGGGGCAGAGCTGGGGGCGGCGCTCGAGACGGTGCTGGGGAAGGCGCTCGCCGTGCCGCCGGGGATGGCGCCCGGCCCGGCGGCCCGCGCCCGGCGGTCGCCGCCCTGCCCCCCTACGTTCCAGGAGCGCGCCCCGACCCAGGTCAGCGACTGTGGAAGCTGTCCTCGAACGAGAACCCCTACCCGCCCCTGCCCAGCGTCCTGGAGGCCGTCGCCCGGGCGGCCGAATCGCTCAACCGCTACCCGGACATGTACGCCACCGACGTGGCAGCGGCGCTCGCGGCACATGCAGGGGTGGATGCCTCCTGCCTGGTGGTCGGCAACGGTTCGGTGGCCGTCCTCGCCCACCTGCTCTCCGCCTACGTTGAGGCGGGCCGAGGCGATGAGGTGGTGTTCGCCTGGCGTTCGTTCGAGGCGTACCCGATTGCCGTCGATATTGCCGGCGGCAGGCAGGTGCGAGTGCCTCTCCTGCCAGATGGGCGGCACGACCTCCCGGCCATGCTCGCCGCGATCACCCCCCGGACGCGAATGGTGTTGGTCTGCTCGCCCAACAATCCCACCGGTCCCACCGTCGCCAGGCGGGAGTTCGAGGCCTTCCTCGCGGCCGTTCCGCCCCACGTCTTGGTGGTGTTTGACGAGGCCTACCTGGAGTTCGTGGCCGAGCCCACCGCCTGGTCTCCGGCTGGCCCCACCCCCGAGCCCCGCGCCCCGGCCCGCGGCGAGGCCGATGAGGCGGATTGTGACGAGGCGGTGGGCGGGCTGCCCGCTACGCTGGCGCGCCGCCCCAACCTGGTCATCCTCCGGACGCTGTCAAAGGCGTATGGCCTGGCCGGCCTGCGCGTGGGGTACTGCGTGGCGGTACCGGAGGTGGCGGCCGCCGTCCGCGCGGTGGCCACCCCGTTTGGTGTGACGGGCGTCTCGCAGGAGGCGGCGCTCGCCTCCCTCGCTGCGCCCGCCCAGGAGGAGTTGTGGGCTCGCGTGTCCGCGCTCATCGCCGAGCGCGAGCGGGTGACCGGCGCCCTGCGCGAGCAGGGGTGGAGCCTGCCAGACACGCAGGCCAACTTTGTCTGGTTCCCGCTTGGCGAGGCCGCCGCCGAGGCCGCCGCCGAGGCGCGAGCGGCCGGCATCTTGGTGCGCCCCTTTGCCGGTGAAGGCATCCGCGTCTCGATTGGCGAGCCGGAGGCAGGCGATGCCCTGCTCAACCTCGCCGCCCGGTGGAGGCGAACGCCGCCGCGTCCGGGCACAATTGAGGCATGAGCCTCAAGGTCCCCCAGATTCCCCTCAACAACGGCGTAGAGATTCCCCAACTCGGCCTCGGCACCTACAAGGTGGAGGCGGCCCAAGGGCGCGCGCTGGTGCGCCAGGCCCTGGAACTCGGCTATCGCCACATCGACACCGCGGCGATGTATCGCAACGAGCGCGAGGTGGGCCAGGGAATCTCCGACTCCGGCCTGTCGCGCGAGGAGATATTCCTGACCACCAAGCTCAACAACGCCTATCACCGGCATGACGACGCGCTCGCCGCCTTTGAGCGTTCGTTGCAGGAGCTCGGTACCGACTACGTTGACCTCTACCTGATCCACTGGCCCCTGCCAATGTACGGCCTCTACTCGGAGGCGTGGGGCGCCCTGGAGGAGATCTACGCCAGTGGCCGCGCCCGGGCAATCGGGGTCTCCAACTTCCAGCCCGCCCACCTGGAGACGCTGGCCGAAACCGGAACCATCACCCCGGCGGTCAACCAGGTCGAGGTCAACCCCTACTTTGTAAACGCCGAGGTCACCGCCTACAACCAGGCGCGAGGAATTGTCACCGAGGCCTGGTCCCCCCTGGGTCGCGCGGCCGTGCTGGGCGACCCCAGGCTGGCAGCCATCGCCGCGACCCACGGCAAGTCACCGGCCCAGGTGGCGCTGCGCTGGCACCTCCAGCAGGGGTTCGTGGTGTTCCCCAAGAGCTCGCATCCCGAACGCCTGGCGCAAAACGCGGACGTCTTCGACTTCGAACTCACCCCCCAGGAGATGGGGCAGATCACCGCGCTCGACCGCGATCAACGCTCCGGCACCCACCCCGACCTGGAGGATCGCCTGGACCGCTGAGCGCCCGATCCTGCCAGTTGTGACGGCGGGTTTGTGCAGGTCACTGGCCTCCCCCGCCTTCGACCGCCGTGTTTCACGTGAAAACCGGGTGCGTTTCACGTGAAAAGTGACTGGCGTTGTGGGAACCGGTGGAACGTGCCCATAATGAGGCATGAGTTCGCAGATGCACTTTCGCCGCCCGGCCCAACTCGACTGGGACGAGGCCGTAGAGATTCCCAATCCCGGCGATCCCGAACTGCGTGACGATCTCGCGCACGCCACGGCCCGGGCCGTCGTGCTCGGCGAACGGGCAAGGGTTGACGCCGATGTCGTCGCCCGCGTCGCCAAACTGGTCGACGACGACGGGCTAGACGAAATGGCCGAGTTGTGGGCCGACGCCCCCGCCACCACCCTGCCGGGCGTGTTGTGGCGCCTCCTGCCACTGCGGGCCCTGGCCGACGGCAATGGCACCGACTTCGCCTTCGATCTGGACGATCTTTTTGCCGGGCAGTTCACGGGAGACCTGGCCGAACTGTGTGAGCAGGGAGCCGCCCTGCTCGGAGACGGTGCCCCGGAGACGGCAGAGGAGTTGCGGCACGCCGCCCACCTCTGGCGCCGCGGACAGCTTGCCTGACGGTACGCCCGGCCGCCACCACCCCGAAGATGGTGCGATCAGTTCCCGCTGCGGACGGGCGGCCAGCCTGGCCACGTTCAGCGACTCGACTTATGCGCGACGCATTTTTGGCGTAGGGTGGGGGTGCGACGTCGGGTCGTGTGGAAGCCCCCGGGCTCCATATTCAGCCGCTGCGAGCGGCCACGCGCCGAGAGGCGTTTCCCCGGCCCGGCGTCGCTCAAACCCTCGCCCCGGCGTCTGCCGAGTTGGTCAAGTAGGGCCGATCTAGGGCGAGGCAGGGGCGCTTGGTCGTCGTTATCGGACCGTTAGCGGCCGTGGCCAAACCGTGACCGAAAGGGCGTGACAGCCCCCGCCTGCCGCTGCATGTCGGAGTATGA
>WRIF01000031.1 GCA_009782865.1 Promicromonosporaceae bacterium | reverse complement strand
CCGCGCCTGCCGCCGGGTCAGCAGCCAGGGACTCAGCGCTAGCAGGCCCAGCCCGGCCAGGCGGGCGCCCGGGGAGAGAAGGCCCAGCAGGGCAAGGCCGCCGCCTATCCCGACGACCCATCTCCGGCCGACGGCCCATTTCCGGCGAACCTGGGCGTTCATGAGGCCTCCCCTGCCCGCCGAGCCGCCCCGATCAGGCGCCTTGTCCAGGCGCGCCCCGCCAGCAGGCAGGCCACCCCGCCACCCATCGCGACGGTGCCGATCCCGCCGCCCAGGACGGTGCCCACGGGATCGGCGCCGAGGGCCCAACCCAGCCCGACCCCCGCCGCCGGCAGCCACATGAGCACCCGCGCGGTGGTCTGCGGGCCGGCCAGGGCCGCCTCCCGCTCCGATTGCGCCTCCCACCCGGCGGTCAGGGAGTCGAGCACCGCCTGCAGCACCCTCCCCAACGGGACGCCGCTGCCGAGGGCGAGCCGGGTGGCGGCGGTCAGCCCGACGGCCGCCTGTTCGCCGACCTTGGCGGCCAGCTGGCCGGGGTCGGGCACCCCCAGCGAGTCGACCGCGATGCCCGCCGCCCGCGACCAGGCGGCGGCGGGGGTTGCCCCCGCCGCGAGGAGGGCCTTCAGTTGGCAGACCACCTGGCCGGCGGTGTCGTGATCCCGCCGCGCGTGCCGAGAACCGAGCCGGGGCCAG
The DNA here is from genome assembly GCA_009782865.1 of Promicromonosporaceae bacterium. Taxonomy (GTDB): domain Bacteria; phylum Actinomycetota; class Actinomycetes; order Actinomycetales; family Cellulomonadaceae; genus Xylanimonas. The sequence goes on along the minus strand of WRIF01000031.1, from coordinate 9,832 downwards.
AGCCAGGGCCAGGGGCGGACCTGGCCCTGCGGGTTACCGGGGGCAGGCGGGGGCGCCAGGGAGCGGGCGATCCGACCCCGGGGCCGCAGCGCCTGCCAGGCGGCCAACGCCGCCAGGGCAGAGGTGACAATTGCGGCGTTCATCGCCATGCCTCCCGGCACACAAGAACATCGCGGCGAAATGACCCACCGGCCGAACAACACCAACCCTCACCGGTCACGATAACCACCGCCGATTGATCTCGTTCATCGTCCCCTGGTCGATCACCTCAACCTGGCCCTGCCCCGCCCAGCAGGCGGCCACGGGGGCGGCGAAGCCATCGGGGGAACGCTCGATTGGTCCCACTGCCTCGATGAAGTGGCGGCCACCGCTGCGACGCAGGTGAATCACCAGGTCGAGGGCGGCCACCGCCTGGGCGGCGACGGCCGCGCGCGTCATGCCCGCCAACGCCGCCAGCGCCTCCAGGCGGGCAGGCACTCGTCCCACCGCGTTGGCATGTACCGTCGCCAGGCAGCCGTCGTGGCCCGTGTTCATCGCCAGCAACATCTCGCGAACCTCCCCGCCGCGACACTCCCCGACCACGATGCGGTCTGGCCGCATCCGCAGGGTGGCTCGAACCAGGTCGGCGAGGGGCACCCTGCCCGCCCCCTCAACGTTCGCCTGCCGCGCCACCAGGGAGACGATGTGCGGGTGAGGTGGCGCCAACTCCGGCGATTCCTCGACCGTGATCACGCGCTCCGTAGGAGGCACTAGGGCCAGGAGGGCAGACAGCAGGGTGGTCTTCCCGGAGCCGGTGCCGCCGGAGATTAGCGTGTTGGCCCGCCGGGAGACGATTCCGCGAAGCAAGGACTCCCAGGCGGGCGGGATCGTCCCCCCGGCCAGCAGGGCGGGCAGGTCCAGGGTGGACTGGCGCAACAATCGCAGGGAGATGGCCGCCCCGGCGCTTGTCGAAACCAGGGGCGCAATCACGGCATGCAGGCGGGTCCCGTCGGGCAGGGCGCCGTCGCAGATTGGCTGGGCGTCATCGAGGCGCTGGCCGGCCAGGGCGGCCAGGCGGGCCGCAAGGGCGCGGACGGCGGCGGGGGTTCCCAGGTCGAGGGCCGCCCGTTCGAGCCCCCGCCCCCGGTCCACCCACACCGAGGAGGGGCCGTTCAACACCACATCGCAGGCCCCGGGCAGGTCGAGAAGCGGTTGGAGCGGCCCAGCCCCGGCCAGTTCCGCCCGGGCAGAGCGGGTCAACTCCTGCAGGGACGCCGAACCAAGCAGCCGCCCCGAGGCGCGCAGGGCCGCGCCCACGGCCTCGGCATTGGCGGCCTCCGCACCGAGGTGTTGCCGCAGTCCCCGCAGTGCCTTCTGGTCAAGCAGGTCGACGGTGCTCATGGCTGGTCCAGGTCCCAGTGGAAGGTGACGGCCAGCGCGTCCCCCAGGCGGGCCAGCCGGCTCCGCGCCCCGAGCGGCGGCCCCTCGCCGCGCTCGATGGCCCCACGCATCCCCTTTTCGTCCCGCAGCTCCACCCATTGCAGTCCACTGAGTGCCCCGAGGTCTTCAGGGTCGACTCGCCCCACCGACGGGGTTCGGGCCACCAGCCGCACCTTGTCTCCGGCCTGCCGCACCTCGCGCAGGCAGGCGGTGAGGGCTTGGAGGCCTGCCGCCGCGGTGATCTCACAGGGTGACACGGCAATTGTCGCGTCGGCGTCGGAGAGCAGGGCGCGGATCGCCGGCGTCCAGGCCCCGGGGCGAGGCAGATCGAGGACCACCTGCTGTTCGGCCCGCAGCAGGCAGGAGCAGACGTCAAGGATGACGTCGTCTCTGAGGGGGTCTGCCGCCAGCCGAGAGGCCGAGAGCACCGGCGTGTCGCCCCAACGCGGCAGGGAGGCGACCACGGCCTGACCTTCGACCTCGCCGCGGGCCCCAGACAGGTCGGGCCAGCGCGCGCCGGGTACCTGTTCGATGCCCAGCAGCACCTCGATCCCGCCCCCGCACAGGTCTAGGTCGACCAGCACGGCTCCCCCCGGCGTCGTCCTGCCTAGGTGTGCCGCCACCCCGGCCGCCACGCAGCTGGCGCCCGCGCCTCCCACCGCTCCGATCACCGCCACCAGTTCGCTCATGTCTTTCACCAAACACCGTCACCCCGGGCGGCGCCAGCAGCAGTCGACAGGCCTGCGGGCGTGCCCGCGCCGTGAGGCTGTGGATAAGCGGGGCACCGGGCGATAGGCTAGACAACATGGGCAAGGCCGCCGCTTTCTTCGACCTCGACAAGACGATCATCGCCACCAGCGCGACCGCCGCCCTCTCGCGCCCCTTCTATCAGGGGGGCCTCGTCTCGCGCGCCGACATTGTTCGCAGCGCGTACGCCCACTTCCTGTACGTGCTGGGCAGCGCCGACGCCGATCAGACCGAACGCATGCGCAAGCACCTCTCCGAACTGGTGGACGGCTGGGAGGTAGAGCGGGTCAGGGGAATAGTCTCCGAAACGATCCGCGAGGTTGTCGACCCCTTCGTCTACTCCGAGGCGGTCGAACTGATCGAGGAGCACAAGGAGCTCGGCCACGACGTGGTGGTGGTCTCCGCCTCCGGCCGCGAACTGGTGGAGCCAATCGCCCAGATGCTCGGGGTGGAGCGCGTGATCGCCACCGAGATGCGGATCGAGGACGGTCGGTACACCTCACAGATCGACTTCTACTGCTACGGAGAGAACAAGGCGACCGCCATCAGAGAGCTGGCGGCGGCCGAGGGCTACGACCTTGAACGCTCCTACGCCTACTCCGACTCCATCACCGACGCCCCGATGCTGGGCGCTGTCGGCTCCGGCTTTGTGATCAACCCGAATGGCAAGCTACGACGCCTGGCGGCCGAACGCGGCTGGGGGGTGCTGCACTTCGCCCATCCGATGCCCCTGCGCGCCCTGTCCGCGCCGCCGAAGCCGGTGTTGGCGCTGGCCGGAGGAGTTATGGCGGCGGTCATCGGGGCGTTTGCGTGGCGGGCGTTGCGGAAGTCGGGCGCCTAGCCTTCAGTTCGAAGACGACGATGACGACGACGACGGCTGCGCGGCTGCGGCTGCGGCGACTGCGAAGATGGCTCTCAGGCGGTGCCGTCCTCGGACCAGTGGCGTCCTGGTAGACGTTCGGGAAGACGCCCGGAGGGCCACCGGTCATCCAGCGCCACGAACCGCCCGAAAACGTTTAGTGGCGACAGATGTTCGCCCCGGCTTGCGCGCAGGCCCCCCAGGGAGTGTGATGGTCACACAACCAAATACTTCGGTGACACGGAACCCACGCCAAAGGAGGCCCCCCTTGCGGGCATACTCCGGCAAGGTCGAAACAGCACCCGTTGTTGAATTGACGTTGACTGGAGAGACACGGCGCTTGATACCTGCGATCACCGGCGAGAGCGCCACCCAGTCGACTTGTTGACTCCTGGGTGGCGCACTCGTGTGCGGGCGTGCCGCAGTTCGAGGGACGCTACCTCCCGCGGAGGTATTGCGGGGCCCAGTGGATGTCTGCGCGGAGTTTGGCGGCGGCGTGTAGCGGCCAGTGGGGGTCGCGCAGGGCGGGGCGGCCGAGCGCGATGGCGTCGGCGGCCCTGTCCACCAGGATCTGCTCGGCCTGCTGCGGTGAGGTGATCAGGCCGGCGGCGGCCGTCGGCAGTCCGGACTTCCTGCGAATGCGTTCGGAGTGCGGCACCTGGTAGCCGGGGCCGACCTCGATGGGGGCGGGCAGCAGGCCGCCGGTGGAGACGTTCACCAGGTCGACGCCGCGCGAGCCAAGTTGGGCCATCACGGGGGCGAGGTCGTCGGGGTTGAGGCCTCCCTCCAGCCAGTCGGTGGCGGAGATGCGCACAAACAGGGGCTTGTGTTCGGGCCAGCAGCCGCGGACGGCCTCGGCCACCTCTAGCAGCAGGCGGGCGCGGTTGCGGGGGGAGCCGCCATACTCGTCGGAGCGGTTGTTCGACAGGGGGGAGAGGAACTGGTGGAGCAGGTAGCCGTGGGCGGCGTGAATCTCGACGACGTCGAAGCCGGCGGCGTCGGCGCGGCGCGCGGCCTCGGCGAACTGCCTGGGAATGTCTGCGACCTCCGCCGTGGTCAGCCCGCGCGGGGCGGCGTAGCCGGGGAAGGGGGCGTCGGAGGGGCCCACCGTCTCCCAGCCTCCGTCGCGCTTGGACAGGGTGCCTTCCTTGCCGCTCCACCCGCGGTGGATGCCGGCCTTGCGGCCGGCGTGGGCCAGTTGCACCCCCATGCGGGCTCCCTGTTGGCCGCAGAAGTCGGTCACCCGCCGCCAGGCGTCGATGTGGCCGTCGTCCCAGAGGCCCACGTCATGCCGGGAGATTCTCCCGATCGGGGTGATCGCGGTGGCCTCGGCGATCAGCAGGCCGAAGCCACCGGTGGCGCGGGCGCCGTAGTGGGCCAGGTGCCAGTCGCCCGGCAGGCCGTCGGAGGCGGCAGAGTATTGACACATGGGCGCCAGCCACAGCCGGTTGGGAATCCGAAGTTCACGCAGCTGCAGTGGCTCGAATAGCAGGCTCATTTGTCCACCATAGGGCCGCCGCTCGGAGGGGGGCAGATTTCAGCAGGTCGAGGCCTGGTCTGTCTGAAATTGCACGGCGACTGTCCCCGGTTGTCGCTTGAGCGATCTTCGTCCGCCCGCGATGGTGGAGGTCGCGTCGGTCACCCGGCCAGGATGGCGCCCATGGCCCGCGAGAGGTACCACGGGTCGAGCGCGGCGCACAGCTCGCGGGCGGAGTGCATCGACAGGATAGGGGCGCCCACATCCACGGTCCTGATGCCCAGGCGGGCGGCCGAGATCGGGCCGATGGTCGAGCCGCAGGGCGAGGCATTGTTGGACACAAACTCCTGCGAGGGTACCCCCGCCCGACGGCAGGCCTCCTGCCAGCGGGCGGCCCCCGGCGCGTCGGTGGCGTACCGCTGGTTGGCGTTGATCTTCAGGATGGGCCCCCTGCCGGCCAGCGGCTGGTTGGCCGGGTCGTGGCGTTCGGCGTAGTTGGGGTGGGTGGCGTGGCCGACGTCGCTGCTCACCAGGAACGAGCCGGCACGCGCGCGGGCGGCCTCATCGGGCGTGGCGCCCAGGCCCGACGACACGCGGCCCATCACCGTCTCCAGCAGCGGCCCTCCCGCCCCGCTGTAGGTGTCCGAGCCGACCTCCTCGTGGTCGAAGGCCGCCAGCACCGAGATGGTGGTCGGCTCTGGCGCGGCCAGCAGGGCGGTCAGCGCCGCGTGGGTCGAAAGGAGGTTGTCCAGGCGGGGGGAGGCGAAGAGGGTGTCGTCCGCGCCAAACACCCGGGGCGCCTGCGAGTCCACGGTGATCAGGTCATAGCCCGCAATGTCGGCCGGGTCGAGGGCGGGCGCCTCGGGTGCGGCGCCCGGCGCCCCAGGCGATGGCAGCGGGACGGCGGAGGCGGCGACGACGGCCAGCAGGTCGGCCTCCTGGGGGTTCGCGCCCAGGCCCCAGACGGGCTGCAGGTGCCGCTGCTTGTCAAGGCGGAACTCCTCGTTGGCGGTGCGGTCCAGGTGGATGGCCAGCGAGGGGATGCGCAGCAGCGGCCCGGTGCGCACCAGGTACTCGGTGCCGTCGAACGCCACCGCGCGCCCAGCGAGTTCCAGCTCGCGATCCAGCCAGGAGACCAGCAGGGGGCCGCCGTAGACCTCGACCCCGGCCTGTAGCCAGCCCGCCGCGCCGATGGTGGGCCGCGGCTTGAGCTTGAAGCCGGGGGAGTCCGTGTGGGTGCCGAGCAGGGTGAAGGGGGTCAGCCCGGTTGCCGACGACGGCACCGCGAATGCCACAGCGGCTCCGTCGCGGGCCACGACGTAGCGTCCACCCGGCCTGATCTCCCAGGCGGCCTCCTCGTCGAGCGCCGTGTAGCCGGCGACTTCGCAGCGACGCCGGATTTCCGCCGCCGCATGGAACGAGGAGGGCGATGCCTCGACAAAGGCGGCCAGGTCTTCAAGGTGCTTGCGGGCCTCGGCGTTCATGGGTCCCAGTTTGCCACGACCGACTGACGGCGCCGGGAAGACAGGCCCCGGGAAGATAACCACCAGGGAAGTCAGTCGGAGGTCTCGCCCGGCTCGGCGGGTTCCTCCGGTTCGACGGGTCCCTCCGGCTCGACATCGGCCGGGACGAATCCCAATGCCTGCCGCCAGCGCAGCGGAGCCTCCATGTCTACGAGCGCGCGGTGCAACTCTGCTGGGTCTTCCCTGACCTCTAGCAGCCAGGACAGCAGTTCGGCGCTGAGTTCGTTGACTCGTTCTGCCTGTGGCCCTGCCAGCGGGCCGAGTCCCAGCGCCCGGAAGGTGAGTGAGTACGGATCGGCGCCCAACTCCGTGGCGTCCGCGGGTGGTTCCACCGCAAACACCGACGAGGCGCCGCCCAGCACGGAGAGCGTGCCGTCATGGTTCAGCCGGGCGAAGAACAGGTATTGGCCGCCCTCCTCTAGGGCCGGGGCGTCGACCAGGGCCAGGCGAGGGTTCTCTCGGGTGGTGGCGCCTCGCCACAGGAAGTCACTTCCCAGGTAGGCGACCTCTAGGTGGACGATGGTGTCCTGGCGGACGGTGATCCCTTCGGGCCAGGCTCCCGTGACTTCGTCGGAGATTCTGCCCTCCTGGATCATCGCGCTGGTGTCCTCGGTCTGGCGGAAGACCACTGCGCCGTCTCGGTCCGTAGGGGTAAAGCGGAGGCAGGAGAACGATGCGGTCCCGTCGCTGAGTTCAAGCCCCACGCGGTGTGGGCAGTTGTCGATGTCTTCGGGGCCGAAGGGGGTGCCGTCGTCGTGCAGCGGTCCGGGCCAGGTGTCGGCCGTGGACTCGAAGAAGGCCGCCCAGCGGGAGTCTCCCTCGGTCGGGAAGTAGCGCTCCAGCGCGTTGCGCAGGGTGTCCAGCGAGCAGCCGTCGAAGGTTCGGTCGGCGTAGAGGCAGAAGTCGAGTGGCCCCACCCAGGCGGGCAGATAGGTGAAGCGGGACAGGTTGAGGTTTCCGTGCTCGTCTACCACCGCGAGGCCAACGACGGTCAGGGGGGCATCGTCCGAGAGGTGAATGCTGGGGAGCAGCCCGCCACTACTGCAAAGGTTGCCGAGCCCGACGGCAAGTTCCCAAGGGGCCGTCCCTTCCTCTGCGAATAGGCCAGAAGATGCCATGAAGTCGGAACCGCCGACGGGCCCCGCGGTGCAGTACCACCAGAACTCTCCCGACTCTAGCGGCGCAAACGCCTCCGCGTGGTCGCCTGCGTCCGTGGGAGGCTCTAGGGAACCGGCCGGCCGCCAGATCAGCTCGCCGAGCGACCGCGGACGGGCCAGTTCGAGTTGCTGGTGGAGGGACCCGTCCACGGGGTCGAGCGACGCCGCATCCGGGAGGTCGATGGTCAGGTTCCACTCCGTGGTGCCCGGGCTGTTCAGCACGGTGCCGACGAAGACGAGATCCGCCTCCGTGACCAGTGCTTCGAGCGTCGGCTCCTCCTCGGCCCAGAGCTCGGGCCCTCCCACCGCCAGGGGCAGGGGGGTCTGGGGGTGAGCCGGTTGGCCGGAGAGGGCGCCGCCGAGAAAGATGGCGCCGGCGGCCACCGCACCGATTGCCGCGAAGGCGCCGCCGCCCGCTCCGAGATGGCGGGCCAGCCGGCGCCGCCTGACCCGGGAGCGAACCTGCTCAAAGGTGAAGTCGAGGTCAAGGGACTGGCCGCCCGATTCCGCCAGGCGAGCAATCGTCTCCGAGAGGAGGGGGTCACGGTGGGTGTCGTCGGTCATATCACGGCCTCCATTCGATGCTCAGGGGTGGTGGGGGGTGCGGGCGCCAGCCGCACTCGATGGTCCGAGAGGACGTCGCGCAGCTCGGCGGTGGCGCTGGCGAGGTACTTCTTGACGGTGCCTTCGGCGAGGTTCATGGCCCGGGCGATGGCGGGGATGGTCAGGTCTTCGTAGTGACGCAGCACGATGACGGCACGCTCCTGGGGGCGGAGGCGATCAAGGGCCGAGGCGACGTCGACGACGGCGGCCGTGCGGGATTCGGGGCCGCGCGTGGCAGGGTCTGCGGCGAGGAGGTGCTGGCGGTCATTCCAGCGGGTTCGACGGCGGCACTGGTCCAGGAAGATCGTCAGGATGGCCCGACGCACGTAGGCCTCCGTGCCGAGGGCCGCCTCTGCGGCGTCGCTGCCGTCCAGCGGCAGCAGGATCACGGACGGATCTTGCGCGCGAATGCGGCGCGGCTTGCTGAACGTCTTGACGAGGGCGTCCTGCACCAGGTCTTCGGCCTGGTCGTGATCGCCGCACAGGGTGAAGGCGTACCCCTTGAGGGCGCGTCCGCGCTTGGCGAGCAGTGCCGATAGCTCGGCGTCCCAGCGGGCCACGTTCACCTCCAAGGTCGATACAGTCCAACTTGCCTGCACAGATAACAACGTTCGACCGTCCCAAAACGAGGGGCCGGTGGCGCGGAATGATCGCCGCTCCCGCCATCCGCCTCAGGGGGGATGCCAGCCGGGCGGACTATCTGAGCGCGCCGCGCGACTAACGCTGTTGGTGGTTTGTGCGGGAGCATGGGGGCATGAGGATCCGCCCGCTTGTCGCCTGCGCCGCCGCTCTGCTGGCGGTCGGCCTGCTGGGCGCCTGCGGGACGGGCGAGGCAGAGCGGGGGAGCGGCCCCGAGGAGGACGCCCCCCAGACGGCCGACGGCCTGCTGATTGACCCCGACACGTGGATCCCGATCGACGACTATCCCCTTCCCGCCGCCGCGGCGGGGAATGAGGCAGGGGAGACGGGCCAGACGGCGGGCCCCGCTGGGGAAGGAGCCGACGGAGGGACGACGGGCCACGACCAGCCGGTTATGACCTGCGAATCCCTGGCCGCCACCTGGAACCAGACGAACCAGGCGCTCTCCGGCATGACCTTCACCCACCCGCGCGCGCTGGTTAATGACTTTTTCCGGGCCGGTTCGGCGATGGCCACCGACGCTCCCCCGCCGGCCATCGCCGCCGCCTGGGAGGGGTTCCGCGACTACCTGCAGCGGGTCAACGCCGGCTTTGAAGAGGTCAACCGCGACGACCTGTTGGCCGTGACGGAGGCCCTCGAGGCGGCCGTCACCGCTGCCGACACGGCGGACGCCGCCCAACAGGCCGCCCTGATCTCGCAGTTCATCGCGGACGGCTGCCCCCCGTAATGTCGTCCCGTCTTCCGCCCCCGCCGCCCCCAGACGCCGCGGCCCCCCCGGGGCCGCCTCCTGCCTTCGAGCCGCCTGCGTTCAATCCTTCGGCGGCCGGCCGGCCGCCGGGGCCGCCACCCCCGGTGCGACCTTCCCCAGCGTCGCCTCCCGCAGTACGGCCCCCCTCGGTGCGCCCCCCTGCAGCGCCGCCGAGCGCCTCCGCGCGGCCGGCGTCGTCAAGGGCGAGGCCGTCGCGCCCAACCCCGCCTCCTGCCCCGGGGGCCACGGCCGGGCGTTCCCCCCGGCCGCCCGGCCCGCCCCACCCGCCGCCGCCCCGTGGCGGCCCGCGTGCCGTCGCCGCCGTCCTGGCCGCCCTCGCGGCCATCGGTGTCCACGCCACCTGGCTGTTCTTTGTGAACTCCACCATCGGGCAGCGCCTTGACCGTCTCGCCTTCGACGGCGCCGCGCACGACCCGCAGGCGGCGTGGGACCTGCTCGGCCCGGCCCTCGACGTGGTCTCGGTGGCCTTTGTGGTGTTGTCCGTGTTGGCGGTGGCGTTTATCGCCCTGGGGCGCCGCCGGTGGATGCTGGCCGGGCAGGTGGTGGTGATGATGGGCGGGGCCAACCTCACCACCCAGCTGCTCAAGGACGTCATCTACTCGCGTCCGGCGCTGCTGCCGGGCTGGACCGGTGGTAACT
>WRIF01000030.1 GCA_009782865.1 Promicromonosporaceae bacterium | reverse complement strand
CAGGGGGCGCTGGCCCTACGCGAACAGGACGGCCGCCCCGAGGCCGCCGAGCTGCTCGACAAGTCCTGGGCGCTGACCGAGCACGGCGGCAGGCTGCTTGGCCGCCTCTACCGCCGCATCGAGGACAGCGTTGACCTGTCGGTCCGCGAGCGGGAGATTGTCGAACTGGTCTGCGCGGGCAACGCCGCCTCGGAGATCGCCTCCCGACTGGTGCTGTCGCCGCGCACCGTTGAGTATCACCTGGCCTCGGCGTACAAGAAGGTCGGCGTCTCCGACCGGGCCGCCCTGCAGCGGTCCCGCGAGACCTGGCTCGCCGTCGGGTAGCCGGCCAGCAGGCAGGACTCTTCGAAGTCGGCGCTTTGGGGCCCCGCGAAGTATTGCGCGCTGGGCGAGAAAACTTTGCGGGGCGGCGGAGCGGAGGGTAAGGGATTCGAACCCTTGGTGAGTTTCCCCACAACGGTTTTCAAGACCGTCCCATTCGGCCGCTCTGGCAACCCTCCTGTGGGCCATTGGCCCGCCTGCCGGTCGGCCCGCTGGGCCGGTTGCGGCGCGCGTCAGTCTACCGGACACGCCCCCGGGTTCGAACGGATGTGTCCCCAGGCCAGGAGTGCCACAATGAGACGATGAAGACGCTCCTGAACCTCATCTGGCTGTTCTTCTCCGGCCTCTGGCTCTCCCTCGGCACTGCTGCTGGCGGTAACCATCATCGGCCTGCCCCTCGCCGCCGCCAATCTCAAAATGATTCCCCTCGCCCTGTTCCCACTCGGCAAGGAGATCGTGCCCAACTTCTAGGGGCCGGACGGAACCACAGATGCCATCGCCACATCAGCGTAACCGAAGTGCGGCCGCCCGGCACGCCTCGACGGTGTATTGAATGTATCTGAAAGTATCTATGAGTATCGGAAAAGTGCGACTGCGGGTGCATCGCACGGGGGCGCAGACGAAGCGCTAGATCCGGAAGACGGCCTCGGCGGTGCCGTGCAGTACGGCCGCCTGCTCGCCGGGGCTCAGGTCGGTGACGGCGAGCTCGAAGGCCGCCACCACGTCGGTGTAGGAGGAGTAGATCCGCTCGACCGGCCAGTTGCTGCCGCAGAACACCCGGCCCGGGCCGAAGGCCTCGATGGGGGCCAACACCCAGGGGCGGCGGCTGTCCGGGGTCCAGTCGGGTTCAACCATCCCCAGCGAGGAGATCTTGCACAGCGTGTTGGGCTCGGCGGCCAGGGTGCGCAGCCCCCGCTCCCAGGCCGCGAAGGTCTCGGCGCTGCGGTCCAAGGGCATGCCCGCCTGGTCGAGGACAAAGACGGCGTCCGGCTCGGCCCGCACCAGGTCCACGGCCTGCCCAATGTGTTCCAGGCCCACCGTGTGGAAGAACAGGCCACCGCGTCGGCCCAGCTCGCGGTAGCCGCGACGGAAGGCCGGGTCGGCAAGGATCGTCGCCTCCCGCATATCGCGCACGCCTCGGAAGATTGGGTGCGCCCCGTGCCGATCCAGCTGCGCCGCCGCGTCGGGCGCCGCCAGGTCGCAGGAGGCCACCGCGGCGTTGGGCCAGCCCGTCTCCTCGTGCAGGGCCTGCAGCCACGCGGTCTCGGCCACCGGGTCCGGCGCGCCGAAGGCGGCACTCGCGTGCACCACCTTGCGCAGCCCGGCCAGGCGCCCCTCGGCCCGCAGCTCGGGCACCGAGAACCGCGGCGCCCGGATGGAGACGAGTTCCCCGAACGGGAAGTCGTCTCCATCCAGCCACTGATACCCAAGGTCGCTGGCCCGGCGGTCCCACAGGTGCACATGGGTATCGACAAACATGGCTGCCCTAGGCGTGCGGCTTAATGTTGAGGTTGACCCCCAACGCTTCCTCGGTGTCCATCACGGTCCAGGAGCCGCCGGGGTAGAACGCCTCGACCCGACGAGCAAAGCCGCGTCCAACCAGGTCTGCCACCACCTCGTCGCGCCGGTCTCCGACGGCAAGGCCCAGGTGGTGCACCCCCTCGCCGTGCTTATCCAGGTATTCCCGAAAGGTCGAGGGGTTCTGGTCCGGCTCGGTCAGCTCGATGACCAGCTGGGTGCCCGGCACCTCGATGACCGCGAGCTTCATCCGGTAGTCGGCCGGCTCCCCCCGGTACGTCTCATTGTTGTTCGGCTGGCCCATGATCATCACCTCGGGCCGGTCCAGGCCAAACAGTTCGCACCAGTGGTCCATCGCCTTTTCGATGTCTTCGACGACGATGGCCACCTGAATCAGTCCGTCGAGCGGCAGCGTGGGCTGGGTCATCGCGTGGCCCCCGCCCAGGCCTCGCCCGCCACCGTCACGTCCTGACCGGTGCGGGCCGATTCCTCGATGGCCAGGCCCAGGGCGTGATCCTGGCAGGCCTGCGCCAGGGAGTACGGGCCAGCCGCCTCGCCGCGAGCCCAGGCGCCGGTCGCCACCAGGTGATCGGCCACCGCCACGTCGTCCTCGGAGAGGCGGGTGCCCTGCCAGGCGTTGCGCCACAGCACCTTGCCGTTGTACGAGGCGTGAATCACCTCGTTGCCCTCCAGGTTCATGTCCACCCCAGTGCGGCGGTACTCAATACGCGAGGTGATCGGGTCGTGGCCGTCCCAGGTAATCGTCTCGTCGTCAACCAGCTCGCCGAGGGTGCCGCGCACCACGATGCGGCGGGAGAGCAGCGGGTTCCACCACTGCATGTTCATGAAGTTGTAGACCCCCACGCGCCCCTGCCCAAAGTCGAGGGTGGCGTAGGTGCTGGTCTGCACCTCGGGGACCGGGGCCTGGTTCCAACCGTCGAAGCCGAGCGGCAGCACCATCTGCGTGTCGAAGCTCCGGCCGCTGACCACGGCGTCCTCCATGTCCACCCCCAGGTAGGCGCGCATGAGGGAGGTGGCGTGGTAGAGGTGCGTCGAGGCGATCTCCACGGACTGCGGCTGGCCCAGCACCCCGTCGGCTAGCAGTGCCAGGCGGGCGGCGTGGCCGGGCATGAGCACGTACTGCTCGGCCACCTGCACCAGCGAGGGGTCAGGGATCACGGCCCACAGCTGGCGCAGGCCGTCCAGGTCCGGGGCGGGCGGGGTCTCCCCCAGCACGCGGACCCCGCGGGCGGCGAGTTCGGTGAGCATCCCCGGCATGGCCGGCCAGGAGACCGCGGCGATCACGAACTCCGGCTGGAAGGCGAGCAGTTCGTCCAGCGTGGTGACGGCGGGCACCCCATAGAGGGCGTGAATCTTGTCGGCCTCGCCCTGGCCGATGGCCATCACGGCCACGGCCTGCAGGAGGGCCGGGTCGGCGGCGGCCACCCGCAGGTGGAACTGGCTGCGCCAGCCGGTGCCGATCACCGCAAAACGAATTGGGTTAGTCATTTCTTTGCCTTTCAAGCTAGATGAATCGAAGTAGGTTATACCTGGCTCATGCCGCCGTCCACCACCAACTCGGCCCCCGCGACGAAACTTGACTCATCGCTGGCCAGGAAGGTGACCGCGGCGGCGACCTCTTCGGGTCGCCCAATGCGCCCGATGGGCACCATGGCCTTGACCGCCGCCTCAACCTCCGCCGATCCTTCCGTGAACTGCTGGAATCCGGCGGTGTCCGTGGGGCCAGGGCTGACCGCGTTGGCCCGGATGCCGCGGTGGCCCAGTTCGGAGGTCAGGGTTCGGGCCAGCGAGCGGACCGCCGCCTTCGAGGCGTTGTAGACCGCGTGGCCGGGGCCGCCGTTGCTGCCCGCGATGGACGAGGTCAACACGATGGAGGCGCCGTCGGCCAGCAGCGGAATGAGCCGCTGCACGGTAAAGAAGGCTCCCCGCACGTTGAGGTCCATCACCTGATCGAACTGTTCGGCCGGCGTGTCGGCCACCTCGGTGGCGGCCACGTCTCGTCCGGCGTTGACGTGCAGCACGTCTACCGGGCGGCCCAGGGCGGAGACGGCCGAGATGACGGCATCCATGTCCGCGATCTGCGCCGCATCCGCGACCACGCCGGTGGCGGCCGGGCCGAGTTCGGCCGTCGCCGCCCGCACCTCCTCGGCGAACGGAGAGGTGACGATCACCGTGGCCCCCTCCGCGATGAAGCGGCGGGCTACGGCCAGCCCAATTCCGGCGGTGCCCGCCGTCACCACGGCAAGCTTGTCTTCCAGTAAACCCATGGTCACTCCCTTATGTCCTAGATGTGTGCTTGGCTCTCGACGTTCGGGGGCTACTACTTGAGGGCGCCGGCCGACAGGCCGCGCTCAAAGTACTTCTGCAGCGCGAGGTAGGCGATGATCATGGGGATCGCCGCGATCACGGCCGCCGCGAGCACGCCGGTCTGATCGTTGGTCCACTGGCTGACAAAGAACGACGGCAGCAGGGTCAACACCTGCGACTGGGGGTCATTGAGCATCAGCAGGGGGATCAGGTAGGCATTCCAGGCTGCAATCAAGGTCAGGACCACGATGGCGGCGGCGATGGGCTTGGTCAGTGGCAGCACCACGCGCCGGAACACCTGCCAGATGTTGGCCCCGTCCACCCGGGCCGCCTCGATGATCTCCGAGGGGATGCCGTCGTAGAAGTTGCGGGCCAGCAGGGTGGCAAACGGGATCTGCAGGGCGGCCACCGGGAGGATCACCGCGATCAGCTGGTTGTACATGTCAAAGGTGGAGGCCGTGATGAACAACGGGGTCAGCAACACCGCCTCCGGCATGGTCAGCGCCAGCAGCAGCGCCCAGAAGTAGAACTCCTTGCCGCGGATGCGCAGCTTGGAGAACCCGAAGGCCGCCAGCATGGTGGCCACGTAGACGATGAGGATCGCAAACACGGAGATGATCACGGAGTTGCGCAGGTAGGTCAGCAGCACGCCGGTCTCCCAGACCAGCACGTAGTTTCTGAATCCCCGCCCGGCCAGCGAGCCCTGCACCATGGCAATCAGCGGCAGCAGGAAGGGGACGGCCATTAGCGTGGCGATCACCTGCAGGGCGATCTTTGAGGTTCGCGTTCTGGTGGCAAACATGTCACTTCCTTCCGCTGCGTTGGGTGCGCAGGGACATGATTACCCCGCAGGTCAAGGCCAACACCAGTAGGGCAACCGAGATGGCGGCGGCGTAGCCGAAGCGCTTCTCCTGCATCATGGTGTGGTAGATGTACGTGCCGAGAAACTCCGTGGAACGGTTGGGCCCGCCCCGGGTGATCAGGAACGGCCAGTCGAAGGTCTTCAGCGCCCCGATCAGGCCAAGGGTGGCCAGGGCGACGGTGGTGCCCTTGCACATCGGCCAGACGATCGAGCGCAGCGTGCGGGTGTTGGAGGCGCCGTCCACGCGGGCCGCCTCTAGCACCTCCGGGTCGATCTGACTCATCGCCGCGTAGAAGAGGATGAAGGTCAGCCCGGTCCACTGCCAGATGGTGGCCAGCATGACCACGCCCATGGCCGTGCGTCCGTCGGCCAGCCAGGCGTTGGTCCACGATTCCAGCCCGATGGCGGTGAGCAACTGGTTGAGCTGCCCGCGCACCTCGAAGATCTGCCGGAAGATGGGGGCCATGGCGGCCGGCGCCAGGACGGTGGGCACAAAGACAACCACCTTGTACAGCCCGCGCAGCCTGATCTTGGAGTGCATGATCGCGGCGAAGGTGAAGCCCAGCCAGGTCTGCACGGTGAAGGTCACCACGAAGAAGATGAGCGTGTGTTGCAGGGAGCGCCAGAACACCGCATCGGTGAACATGGCGCGGAAGTTGTCGAAGCCGACGGAGGTGGGCTGGGACAGGATGAATCCGTTCCAGTCCAGGGTGGCGACGTAGGCGGTGTAGCCGATCGAGAAGTAGATCAGGCCCACCACCAGGATCAGGGCGGGGGCGATCCACAGCAGGCCGTTAGCCGTGTGCTTGCGCCCACGATGCTTGTGGCCCTGCCCGGGTGTGGCCCGGGCGGCGGCGCCGCCCCGCCGAAGCGAGGTCGGCGCCGCCATCCCGGTGGTGCTCACTGCTCGTTGTCGACGATGGACTGCAGGTGGGCCAGGGCGTCCGTGATAGACATGTCCCCGGTGGCCACCGCGCCGAGCGTGTCACGGTATCCGCTGTTCAGCAGGGCCGAGACGGTAGCGAACCGCGGCTCAACGGCCGAGGCGGCCTGCTCGGTGTAGGCCGAGAGGATCGACTCCTGCACGGCCGGGTTGACCAGCGTGATGTTCTCCCACTGGGGGGTGATGCCGCGCAGGGCCGGGATGTTGTTGAGCGTGTTGGCCACGGCCTGCTGCCCGGCCTGCGAGGTGGCCAGCCAGGTGGCGAACGTGACGGCGGCCGCCTGGTTCTGCGAGTTGATCGAGACGGCCAGGCCGTAGTCGGCGTCGCCGAACATGTGACCGGTGATGCCGGTGCCCGCCAGGTCGGGGAAGTCGATGGGCACGATGGTGATGGGGTCGGGGTTGGACACCCCGGCGGCCTCCATGGCGTGGATCATCGAATCCCTGACCGCGTACTGGGTGTACCAAGAGCCCATCATGACCATGGCGTACTGGCCGGACAGGAAGGCATTGTTAGCGTCGGGGTACTGCATCATGCCGATGGCCCCACGCTGCATGATGCCCTCGTCAAACAGCGAGCGCCAAATCTCCATGCCCTGGTAGAACTTCTCGCCGGTCTCTCCCTCGGTGAAGGAGGCCTCGCCCAGGGAGGCGCGGCGGTAGAGGCCCGGCTCGATGTTTTCCATGATCGCCTGGAAGGTGTCCATGTTGAAGGCGTGCATGCCGGCGCCCTGCACGAAGCAGCCCTGTCCGGCGGCCTCGAAGGCGGTGCAGACCTCAATCCACGAGGCCATGTCGGTGGGCGGGGTCAGGCCGTGCTCGTCAAACAGATCCTGGTTGATCCAGATGCTGCCGGAGTAGACGGCGCCGGCGGACAGGCCCACCAGCTTGTCCCCCACGGTCAGGCCGTAGACGCCGATCTCGGCGAGCTGGTCGGCCCAGTCCTCCCCGAGGGCGGTCTCGACGGCGGCGGTCAGGTCGATGGCGCCGTAGTGAAACACGTCCACCCCGCCGTTGGCCGAGCCGGGGGCCACGTTGAACACGTCGGGACCGTCGGCAGACGTCAGCGCCGGCGAGAGCACCGCGTCGTAGCTGTCGATCGGCCGGGAGACGAAGGTCACCTCGATGTCGGGGAACTCCTCGTTGAAGGCGGCGATCAGGTGGGTGGCGTTGGTGGCGTCGGGGGTCCAGCCCCACCAGGTGATGCTGCCCGACAGGGGATCGCCGGTCAGCTCGCCGCCGCTGCCGTCGGCACCACCGCCGTCGCCTCCACACGCAGCCAGGACCAGGGCCGCCGCCAGGACGGCCCCCACGGCGCCGCCCCGCTTGGTGAACATCTCCTTCGATATCCGCATTGTTGCTCCTTGGGTAGGTCTCGCCAGCGTCTCGCCGGCGAGATAAGTTCGCGAAACTTTCTTTAATGATTTCGCTACCCCGGAGGCTATGCTCTACCCCCGTCAATCGTCAAGCCGGGACCCCCACCTCCGGCGCCAGGAGGCAACACCATGTCGCAGGCAGCTCCCCCCAAGCGCGGAGGAGTCACCATCGCGCAGATCGCGGCGGACGCCGGGGTCTCCGCTCCCACCGTCTCCAAGGTGCTCAACGGACGCCCGGGCGTCTCGGCGGCTCTGCGGCAGCGCATTGAGGCCCTGCTCGACGAGCAGGGTTACGTGCAGCGCCGGGTGGCCCCCGGCAGCGGGGGCCTGGTGGACTTTGTGATCGAGAGCATCGACACCGCCTGGTCCACCGCCCTGCTCGGCGGGGCCCAGGAGCAGGCGGCCCTGCTCGGGATGGACCTGGCCGTCACCGCCATCAGCCACCGCACCGAGGGGGCGGCCAGCTGGGTGGATCACATCTGCCGTCGCGGCTCCAATGGCGTGGTGCTGGTGGCCGCCGACCTGAGCGAGGCCAGCGCCCAGGAGTTTGCCCGCCGCCAGATTCCCGTGGTGCTGATCGACCCCACCACCTGCTCCTCGGCCTCGCTGCCAGTGGTGGCGGGCACCAACTGGGCCGGCGCCCTGGAGGCCACCGACCACCTGGTGGGGCTGGGGCACACGCGCATCGGCTTCATTACCGGGCCGCTCGATTCGGAGACCCACTGCGATCGCCTCGACGGCTACCGCAGCGCCCTGGGACGTCACGGCCTGCCCGCCGACCCGGAGCTGGTCCGCGGCGGCGACTCCCTGGTCAAGGGCGGATTCGAGCAGGGCCTGGCCCTGCTGCAGCTGCCCGAGCCGCCCACCGCCATCATCTCGGGCTCCGACGAGCAGGCCCTGGGCATCTACCGGGCGGCGGCCAAGCTGGGGGTGTCGATCCCGCAGCACCTCTCTGTGGTCGGCTTTGACGATGTGGCCCTGTGCAAGTGGGTCACCCCCGAGCTGACGACCGTGCACCAGCCCCTGCACGAGATGGGCCGAGAGGCGACCCGCATCGCCGTGGAGATGGGGACCACCGGCCTAGAGCCGTCAGCCAGCACGCTGCTGTCCACCACGCTGGTGGTCCGGGGCTCCACCGCGCCGCCCCCTGGAAAGTAGGCCACGCCGAGCCCGACGGCTTGACTTTAGGCCGGAAGATCACGAAACTTTCTTCATGGCAGTGATTCATGTTGCGGTCAATGGAGACGACACCGCCGCCGGCTCCCCCGATTCCCCCCTGCGCACCATCAACGCCGCGGCCGCCCTGGCCCGGCCCGGTGACACGGTGCGGGTCCAGGAGGGCACCTACCGCGAGTGGGTGCGGCCCGTGCGCGGGGGCCTGAGCGACACCCGCCGGATCACTTTCGAGGCGGCTGCCGGCCAGCGGGTGATCATCACGGGGGCCGAACCGGTGACCGGATGGATCCCCGAGGGCGAGGGGGTGTGGCGTACCGTCATCCCCAACCGGCTGTTCGGTGAGTTCAATCCGTTCGCAGAGGCGCTGTGGGGGGACTGGCTGATTCCCGGAACCTACGGTGCGGAGGCCACCCGCGGCGATGTCTACCTCGATGGCCGCTCCCTCACCCAGGCCGCCTCCCGCGCCGAGGTCGCCACCTCCCCCGAGCGCACCGAGGTAATCGACGGCTGGACCCACACCGCTCAAGCCTTCGCGGATCCCGCCTGGACTCGGGCCCGCTGGTACGCCGAGGTGGCCGAGGAGACCACCACCGTCTGGGCCAACTTCCTAGGCGCCGACCCCAACGAGTCGCTGACGGAAGTCAACGTGCGCCCGGCCGTGTTCTTCCCCACCCTGCACCGCCTCGACTGGATCACCGTGCGGGGCTTTGAACTGGCCCAGGCGGCCACCCCGTGGACCCCGCCCACCGCCGACCAGATGGGCCTGGTGGGCCCCAACTGGGCCAAGGGCTGGGTCATCGAGGACAACGTGATCCGCGACTCGAAGTGCTCGGGCGTCTCCCTGGGTAAGGAACGGTCCACCGGCCACAACCAGGCCACCGAGCGCGGGCGCCAGCCCGGCTACGCCCACCAGATCGAGGTGGTGTTTTCCGCCCTGGAGATCGGCTGGTCCAAGGACACCATCGGCTCGCATGTGGTGCGCAACAACCAGATCTTCGACTGCGGCCAAAACGGCATCGTCGGCCACCTGGGCGCGGTGTTCTCCCGCATTGAGGGCAATCACATTCATCACATCGGCACCAAGCGGGAGTTCTACGGCTTCGAGATCGCCGGGATCAAGCTGCATGCCGCCATCGACGTGCAGATTATCGGCAACCGCATCGATCACTGCACGCTGGGCACCTGGCTGGACTGGCAGACCCAGGGCACCCGCCTGGCCCGCAACATCTTTTTCCACAACACCCGGGACTTCTTTGTCGAGGTCTCCCACGGCCCCTACCTGGTGGACCACAACATCTTCGCCTCCCCGGTGGCCATCGAGAACTTCGCCCAGGGCGGGGCCTACGCCCACAACCTGGTGGGGGGAGTGGTGCGCGTCGGCCAGGTGCTCGACCGCTCCACCCCCTACCACCGGCCCCACTCGACCGCCGTGGCCGGCTTCACCGTGGTGTTCGGCGGCGACGACCGCTGGGTAGGGAACCTGTTCACCGGCGCCGATGTCGAGGGCGCCCTGCTGCCGGGGGCGATCTGGTTGGAGGCGGCGCCCTCGGCCTCGGGAACCAGCGGCTACGACGCCTACCCGGCCACCTGGACCGAATACTTCGAGCAGGTCAATGCCGACCAGGGGGACCACGAGCGCTTCAACGGCAAGCGGCAGGCCGTCACCATCAGCGACAACGCCTACGCCGGCGGGACCAGGCCGTATGCGGCGGAGACCGGGGCACAGGTGCTGGGCGGGACCGCCGGCTTCGACCTGATCGAGGCCGAGACGCCCGAGCGTGCGCTCGAGATCGCCGCGCGTCACCCCATGGCGCGGGCCGGGCTCGTCGAGGTGCTGCCGTTCTACCAGTGGTAGACGCTGGCGGGCAGTCGTAGACCTCAATGGGCCGGCTGGACCGCGGCCGCGTGTCGCGCGAGCGGAGCAAGGCCGATCAGGGCACAACCGGCGGCCATGATCACGCCGTGAGCGACGCGGCCCGGCTGGTCCAGCCAGAACTGCGGCAGGAAGAAGACCAGTCCCGCCGCCAGCAGGACGGATCCCACCGGGAGGAGCCACCGGCGGGGACCCCGCCC
>WRIF01000029.1 GCA_009782865.1 Promicromonosporaceae bacterium | reverse complement strand
GCGGCGCGGGGTGGTGACAAACAGCCACAGGTCAGCGGCCTCAAGCAGTTCCTCGGCTAGGCTGCGGTTTTCGGCAACCAAGGAGTCGAGGTCGGGCGCGTCGCACAGCGCCAGGCCGCGCGGCACCGCCTCGTCAAACACCACGCGAGAGATCTGCTTGATTCGACCGCCTGGGAGCAGCGGTTCGTCGGCGGGGTTGCAGGCGAGCACCGGCTGCCGAGTGGTGGGGCGCAGCACCCCGGCGGGCGAGATGTCGGAGCCGATCAGCGAGTTGACGAGGGTCGACTTGCCGGCGCCGGTCGAACCGGCGACGACGACGAGGGCAGGGCTGGCCGCCTCCCGCAGGCGCGGCAGCAGGTGGGTGTCGAGCTGCTGTTCCAGGCGTCGCCGGGAGGCCTCCGCCTCCTCGGCGCCCACTATCGGCAGGGGAAACCCGATCTTGGCGACCTCACGGCGCAGGTCGGTCACGACGTCGAGGACCGTGGAGTCCACGGACACGCTCGCGCTGGCCGACACCATGTGCACATTTTGGCGGAATACCGCCCGTCAGCGCGGCGCCCACGCCGACACGGCCCGTATACGAGCCGCGGCTCACCCCGCGTCCGACGCTAACCTCCACCCGCTCCCGCCCCGCCGCCCTCACCTGTCGCGGCTGGGCGTTTCTTGTGCTCACAGCCCGCCTCAAACAGGGGCGCGCGGGGCCCCGCACTGGGGTGTGTGTCAATGCGTGTGTCAACGGGCGATCGCCTTGGACATAACCGCAGGTCAGAGTGGGTGCCCCCTACAGGATTCGAACCTGTGACCTGCGGATTAGAAGTCCGTTGCTCTATCCTCTGAGCTAAGGAGGCGCGGCGGCAGCCGCCCGTCCACCGGAGAACCCCGCCGAACCCTTGACAGAACTGCAGCCGCAGGCAAGTCTAGTTGCTGGTGCGACCGGCTGCGCGGTGCAGGCGAACTCCACCGGCCGGCCGACCACCCCGCCGCCCTAGGGCACGGACAGGTTCAGCCGGCCCTCGAGTCGCCGCCCGCGCGCCCTTGCACCACAATGGAGGAAATCGATACCCGAGGAGGGGCAATGGGCATGCAGTTCGGCATTTTCACTGTGGGTGACGTCACCACCGATCCGACCACCGGCATCACGCCGACCGAGCACGAACGGATCAAGGCGACCGTCGCCATCGCGAAGAAGGCCGAGGAGGTGGGCCTCGACGTGTTCGCCACCGGCGAGCACCACAACCCGCCATTCATCGCCTCCAACCCGACCGCCACGCTGGCCTACATCGGCGCGCAGACCTCGCGGATCATCCTGTCCACGGCCACCACGCTGATCACCACCACCGATCCCGTCCTGATTGCCGAGGACTACGCCAAGCTCCAGCACCTCACCGATGGCCGGGTGGACCTGATGATGGGCCGCGGCAACACCGGCCCCGTCTACCCCTGGTTCGGCAAGGACATCCGCGAGGGCATCAACCTCGCCCTGGAAAACTACGCGCTGCTGCGCCGCCTGTGGAGTGAGGACGTGGTCGACTGGCAGGGACGCTTCCGCACGCCCCTGCAGGGATACACCTCCACCCCGCGCCCCCTGGACGGCGTGGCCCCGTTCGTCTGGCACGGCTCAATCCGCTCCCCGGAAATCGCAGAGCAGGCCGCCTACTACGGCGACGGCTACTTCCACAACCACATCTTCTGGCCGGCGCAGCACGCCCAACAGATGGTGCGCTTCTACCGGCAGCGGTTCGAGCACTACGGGCACGGCACCCAGGAACAGGCGATTGTCGGACTCGGCGGCCAGTTCTTCATGCGGAAGAACAGCCAGGACGCCATCAACGAGTTCCGCCCCTACTTCGACAAGGCTCCCGTCTACGGGCACGGACCCTCCCTGGAGGAGTTCATGGAGTCCACCCCTCTGACCGTCGGCTCGCCCCAGCAGGTGATCGACCGCACCCTGTCCTTCCGCAGGTACATCGGTGATTACCAGCGGCAGCTGTTCCTGATTGACCACGCCGGACTGCCCCTGAAGACGGTGCTGGAGCAGTTGGACCTGTACGGGGAGATTCTGCCCACGCTGCGCGCGGAGTTCGCCAGCCTGCGGGGGCCAGGCGTGCCGGATGCACCCACCCACGCCTCACTGGTGGCCGCCGCCGGCGGCGCCAAGGACTCGACGGTCTACGCCCCGGCCGACGACGCCACCGGCACCACCGACCGTGACCTGGGCGACCCGGCGGTACAGGCCGCCCTGACTGCGGGGTGACGATGGCCAAGCAGATTGCCGTCGTCTCCGGCGGCCTGAGCGTCCCTTCCAGCACGCGCCTCCTGGCCGACATGCTCTCCGATGCCGTCGTCGCCGCCGTCCGTGACCTGGGCGAAGAGGCCAGCATCCAGATGATCGAGCTGCGCGGCCTGGCCCACGACCTCACCGACAACCTGCTAACCGGCTTTGCCAGGCCGGGCCTCCAGGAGGCGCTCGCCGTGGTGCGCGAGGCGGACGCGCTGGTGGCGGTGACCCCGGTGTTCTCTGCCTCGTACTCGGGGCTGTTCAAGACGTTCTTTGACGTCATGGAGGTCGGCTGGATCGACGAGAAGCCCGTGCTGATCGCCGCCACCGCCGGCACGGCCCGGCATTCCTTGGTACTGGAGCACGCGCTGCGCCCCCTGTTCGCCTACCTGCAGGCCAACGTGATGCCGCTGGGGGTGTTCGCCGCCACCGACGACTTCGGTGCCGACGTCTACCTCCGTCAGCGGATAGGCCAAGCCGCCGACCAGTTGGCCAGGTGGCTGGCCGGCTCGGCGGCCGCCTCGGCGCAGCGGCGGCGCGTGGTCGACGACGAGTTGGCGACCCCCACCGACTTCGAGACCCTGCTCAGGAAGGCCAGCGGCGGGCTGGCGTCATAGGGCGCTTGCCTCTCCGCCAGGCCGGGATTGACGTCCCGGCGGCGTACCCTTGACCCGTGAGTATGCCCCGCGCCGAACACATCGTCTGGATCGACTGCGAGATGACGGGCCTGGACAAGTCCCGCGACGCGCTGGTCGAGATCGCCTGCCTGGTAACCGACGCCGAACTCAACATCTTGGGCAAGGGCGTCGACGTCCTAATCAAGCCGCCCGCCGCCGCCCTGGCGAACATGGGCGACTACGTGCGCGACATGCACACCTCCTCCGGCCTGCTCGCCGAGCTACAGGCCCTTCCCGACGACGCCACCATCGAGGCCGCCCAGGCCAAGGTGCTGCGCTACATCAAGCGCTATGTGCCGGGCGCGGGCAAGGCCCCGCTGGGCGGCAACACGATTGCCACCGACAAGGGATTCCTCGAACGCGACATGCCCGCGTTGATCGACCACCTGCACTACCGGATGATCGACGTGTCCACGCTCAAGGAGTTGTCTCGCCGCTGGTACCCCCGCGTGTTCTTCTCCGCACCGGACAAGACCGGCAACCATCGCGCCCTGGGCGACATCATCGACTCCATCAATGAGCTGCGCTACTACCGCGAGGCCATCATGGTGTCCTCCCCTGGCCCCGATACCGTCACGGCCAGGGAGATCGCCGCGCGGATCGCCCCGGCGCCAGCCTCCCCCCGCGGAGCCAGACGGCCCCCTCCCCTAGGACGAGGCGACGCGACCCATCGGCAGCATCTCGACGCGGAAGCCCGGCGTTTGGCCGCCCCGGCGGGGTCGGGTATGCTGGGTCTCCGGTTCGTGCGCGAGCGCGAATCATGGTGGGTATAGCTCAGCTGGTAGAGCACCTGGTTGTGGTCCAGGGGGTCGCGGGTTCAAGTCCCGTTACTCACCCCGGCGAAGTGAGCCCGAGGTCATGCTTGCATCACCTCGGAGCGAGCGACGAGGAGTCGAGCCTGCACAGCAGGTGACACCCCAGCAAAACCCCTGGTCAGAGCGATTTCTGACCGGGGGTTTTTCTCATTCGACTACACAATCTGTCTACACCATGCCCAGACGCGGGCCGCGCGCCCCACCCAGACACACTTTTGTCCTACAACCCGCCCTTCACCAGCATGGTGGCAGAACTCATGCCTAGGATCGACAGCCCCTCATCTGGCCGCAGGCGCGCTAGCCCGGTCTGCCGCTCAGCGGCGCACGATGATGGTGTCGATCAGCTCCCCCGCTTCTTCTCTCACCGAACGTCCCTCGGCCTGGATGTGTACGTACAACAGGTACGGCCCGTGCATCCACACCCAGGTGTGGCGGGAGTCATCCCAACTGAAGCAGAAAAACTCGACTCCGCCATGCGATATGTCAATGTCGACGCAGATCCCAGGCCGCTGTGCCTCAAGCTCTTCGGTGGTCAGCGGTAGTTGGTGGTCGGGGGATGCGTCGAACCACTCCGCCCAGATCAGCAGGTCATCGTTGGCCCAGGCTTGCACCGCCGGTGCGAGGAAGGCAAACTCCTCGATCAGGATGGCGAACTCTTCGGCATGCTGCCTTGCCTCCTCGAGCACCTCAAGGGCCCGCGGATGCGAGTCGCTTACACCGGCGGGCAGCTCGAAGGAGACTGGACCGAACTCTATGCGTTCGGCACCCTCCGGCTCGGGATCGGCGGCCGGAAGGCCTTCAGCTGGCAGCACCGCGGGCCAGGCGATGGTGGTGAACTGATAGTGAGTCCGGTCGGTGTTCATATCCGTGACCCCAACGCGGTACCACTCCACGTCATAGTGGGCGTTCTCGTCGGTGAGATAGACCGCGCAACGAAGGTTCATCTCGTCGCTCCACATGCTGAATCCGCCCGTGCCCGCCAGGCAGCCGGCCTCGTCCTTGGCGGCCTGGAAGGCCCGCTCCTGACAGCGCCGCCCGCACCTCTCCTCGGCCTCGGCACTGCGCCCGGATCCGCCCGGTCCGTCCAAGGGGTTGAGCAAACCAATCAGCACGACGGCCATGCCGGCAACCAACAAGCCTAGGGCGGCGAGCAGCATGCCGGCGTGAGGACGACGACCAGGGCTGGCATTCATTCAGGGTTCCTCGCGTTTCTGTCGGGCGACTGGCGGCCTGACCACCTCGCCAGGAGCACCGCCCGGGGGCTGTCGAGCCAACCCTAGCGGCCCGAAAGTGGCCGCAGAGGAAACGGTGGCCGAAAACGCAGGGTACCCTGGGGCGGTCTCAACAACCCACGCAGGCAAGGAGGTCGAGGCGATGGGCTTCATCGCGGCCATCAAGTCCGGTTTCCGCAACTACTTCAACTTCTCCGGGCGGGCCGCCCGCGCCGAGTACTGGTGGTGGTTCCTATTCACCGTGCTGTGCAGCCTGCCCTTCATCGCCTGGTCTCTCTGGGCCTCCTGGGGCCTCCGCGTTCCAGAACAAGGTTTGCCCGCCGACGCCCTCCGCACGGCCGCCCCTATCCCGTACTTCACCGCGATGGCGCTCGGGTGGGCAACCTTCCTCCCCTCCCTGACCGTAGGGGTCCGGCGCATGCGGGACACCGGCAAGGCGCTGGCAATCCCCTGCGCGGCGCTCTTCTACGCCCTCACCTTCCTGGGCTACCTCGTCACCGTGCCCTCTGCCGTCACCGCGCTCGCGACCCTGGCGCTCTTCATCTTCGCCTTGCTGCCGTCGAAGCAGGCAGGCCCTCAGCTACCGCAGCCCGCCGAGCCGCCGCTGGCGTCGGAGGAACCGTCCCTCGTCGAGGCGTCGCGAGGTTAGCCCTCGCGGGAGGCCTGGCCGGCCCGCGCCACGATGGCGGCGGCAAAGCGTTCGGTGGTCGGGTGATCGCCGGAATAGCGCAGCCAGAGGGCCGGTTCGGTCAGCTCCAGTTCGATCACCAGCGGGCCGCTGTCGCCCTGCAGCAGGTCGACGCGGGCGTACAGGAAGTCTGAGGCCTCCACCCCCAGGTGTTCCGCCGCTGCCGCCAACGCCTGCTCGGCGACGGCCAGGCCGGCCGCGCCGACGGTGACCGCCGACATGACATCGTGCGGGCGATACAGGGCCAGGCCCACCGTCGGCGCCCCCGGGCCGTTTAGCAAGGCCTTCTTCTTCACGGCATGCTGGAACTCGCCCCCGATGAACACCAGCGACGTCTCCCCCTCCTGATCCACCGACTGGATGTAGGGCTGAATCATCACCGGTCGGCCCGAATCCAGCAGCCGCATCACATGCTGGATGGCCTTCATCCGGCTACCCACATCCACCGGCTGATAGCGTCCGGCCTCCTTGGCCCGTGCGGAGATGGTCGGCTTCACCACGAAGTCGCCATAGGCCGGCATCCGGGTGTGTACCGCCCGCTTGGAAAAGTGCCGTTCCGGGTCGAGCCACACGGTGGGAATCACCGGGACCCCGGACGCCTCCAGGTCCCGCAGGTACTGCTTGTCCGTGTTCCACTCCACCGTCCGGGCCGCATTGACCAGATTCGGCACCGACCTGGCCCAGGCGAGAAACTCGTCGCGCCGCTGCACATAGTCCCAGGTGGAACGGATGACCACCAGGCGATAGGCGGCCCAGTCAACCTGCGGGTCATCCCACACGACGGCATCGGCCGTGACACCCAGGGCGGCGATCGCCTCCAGGAGGGGAAGATCGTCCGGGGTGAGGTCGGGAATCTCACGGCAGGTCACCAGGGCGACACGGGGCTGGGTCATGGGCAGGAGCCTAGCCTCAAACCCGACGGTAGGTGAGGTCGTGAATGGCGCGGCCCGCGTTGATCCCGCGCTGCTCGAACGCCGTCAACACCCGGCCCTCAAAGCGGGGGGAAAAGGCGCCGTCGCCACCCTCATTGCGCAGCGCCGGGCAGGCATTCCCCAACTCCAGCATCTGCTCGGCATAGTTCTCCCAGTCGGTGGCCAGGCGCAACACCCCTCCCGGCTTCAACACGCGGGCGCACAGCAGCAGGAACTCCGCGGAGACTAGGCGACGCTTGTGGTGCTTCTTCTTGGGCCACGGATCGGAGAAGAAGATCCACAGTTCGTCTACGGAGCCGGGGGCCAGGGACGTCTCCAGCAGCAGGGCGGCATCCACCTGTAACAGCCGCAGGTTGCCTAGGCCACCTCCCTGGCCAGCCTCGCCGGCCGCCTTGTCGGCGCGTACCATCGCCTGGGCCACCCCAGGGGTGTAGACCTCCACTCCCAGGAAGTCGCAACCCGGCTCACGCGCGGCGGCGGCCACCACGTTCTCGCCACGGCCAGTGCCGATCTCGACCACCAGCGGCGCCCGCCGGCCGAAGACGGCGGCCGGGTCAAGGACCCAGCGCGGATCCACCGACAGGGTCGAGCCGCCGCGCGGCACCTCGACCAGGTAGGCGTCGCGCCGGTGATCCCAGGCGCGCTGCTGGGCCTCGGTCAGGCGCTCGGTACGGCGCACGTAGGACACCGTGCGGCGCCAGAACTTCGGGGCTTCTTCAGTCACGGCCCCAATTATGCCTGCGCCATCGCCGGTCCAGCGCCGTCGTCAAGGCGATGGCCGGCGCCGCGGTGTCCAGACGGTACCGCCACGGCCCTCCAGCCGGGCGCCTAGGCCGCCTGCTCGAAGGCGCCGGTGAACTGGCTCTGGTACAGGTCGTAGTAGGCGCCGCGGGCGGCGAGCAGCGAATCGTGGTTGCCCTGCTCGACGATGGCTCCGTCGTTCATCACCAGGATGAGGTCGGCATCGCGGATGGTCGAGAGCCGGTGGGCGATGACAAACGACGTGCGGCCCTCGCGCAGCTTGGCCATGGCCCGCTGCAGGAGCTTTTCGGTGCGGGTGTCCACCGAGGAGGTCGCCTCGTCAAGGATCAGGATCTCGGGCTGGCGCAGGAAGGCGCGGGCGATGGTGACCAGCTGCCGTTCACCGGCCGAGAGGTTGGTGGCGTCCTCCTCCAGCACCGTGTCATAGCCGTTTGGCAGGGAGTGGACGAAGCGGTCGACCTTGGTGGTCTTGGCGGCCTCCAGGATTTCCTCATCCGTGGCGGTCTGCTTGCCGTAGCGAATGTTCTCGCGGATGGTGCCGGCAAACAGCCAGGTGTCCTGCAGCACCATGCCGGTGCGGTAGCGGGCATCCTGACGGGTGAGGTCGGCAATGTCTTGGCCATCGACCAGAATCTGGCCTCCCTGCGGGTCGTAGAAGCGCATCAGCAGGTTGACCAGGGTGGTCTTTCCGGCGCCGGTGGGGCCGACAATCGCGACCGTCTGCCCGGGACGCACCGTAAACGAGAGGTCCTCGATCAGGTCTTGGTCCGGGGTGTACGAGAACTTGACGTTGCGGAACTCGATCACGCCGTCACCCTTGCGGGCGGCGGGGGCGTCTGCCGGGTCGGCGGGCTCGGACTCGGCGTCGAGCAGCTTGAACACCCGCTCGGCCGAGGCCACCCCCGACTGCACGGAGGACATCATGCCGCCGATCTGGGCAAGCGGCTGCGTGAACTGTTGGGTGTACTGGATGAACGCCTGGACGGAACCGAGCGACATGGTGCCGCCGGAGACGAACAGGCCGCCCACCACGGCGATGGCGACGTAGGTGACGTTGCCGATGAAGTTCATCGCCGGGAACATGATGTTCGACAGGAACTGCGCCCGGAACGACGTCTCGTACAGTTCCTCGTTTTCGGCGGCGAAGCTGCTCGCGAACTCCTCCCGCCGCCCAAACACCTTCACCAGCGAGTGCCCGGAGATGGACTCCTCGACGCGGGCGTTCAGCTTGCCGACCTTGCGCCACTGCAGCGAGAACGCCTTTTGCGACTTGGGTCCGATCAGGCCGAAGATGACGCCCATCAGCGGCAGGGTGATCAGCGCGATCAGGGCCATGCGCCACGAGAGGGTGAACATCATCACCAGCACACCGATGACGGTGAGGATCGCGGTGATCGCCCCAGAGAGCGACTGCTGCATGGTGGTGGCGATGTTTTCGATGTCGTTGGTGACCCGCGAGATGAGTTCGCCGCGCTTGACCTGATCGAAGTAGCTCAGCGGCAGGTGGTTGATCTTGTCTTCGACATCCTCGCGCAGGCGCCACATGGCGCGGACCATGACGATGTTGATGATGAAGCCCTGCGCCCAGCCAAGGATGGCGGCGCCGATGTACAAGACGAGCACGAACGCCAGGGTGTTGCGCAGGCTGGCGAAGTCGATGCCGGATCCGGCCACGAAGTTGTCCAGGTTGGCAATCAGGTCTGCCAGCCGGCCGCCGCCGGTGGTGCGGGCGGCCTCGACCGCCTGTTCCTGGGTCATGCCGGCCGGGAACTGCCGTTGCATGAACCCGCCGAAGATGGTGTCGGTGGCGCGGCCGAGCACGCGCGGCGCCCACACGGCGAGCACCACCGAGGCCACGCCCATCACGGTCACGAAGAACAACGCCACCTTGTGCGGGGTGAGGAGACCGAGCATCCGTCTGAAGGACGGCCCGAACGCCTCCGCCTTGCCCATCGGCTGCTCCCAGCTGCCGGAGTCCAGCATGGCCTGGTTGGCCTCGTCGAGTTCGGCCTGCTCGGCGTCCGGCGACCCAGCGCCCGGCTGCGCCTTTGTCACCGCGTCCACGGCGGCGTCCTGCTGCTTGCGGCGCCTGCTCATGCCTGGGCCTCCTGTCCACTAGGGCCGGAATCGCCGAGGGCGTGCCCGGCATCGGTCGAGGTCACGGCGGGGATGCCGGTGGTCGAGGTGTCGGTGCCGAGTTCATCTAGCGAGAGCTGGGATTCGGCAATCTCGCGGTAGGTCTGGTTGGTCTCCAGCAGTTCGGCATGCGTGCCGATGCCGGTGAGGCGCCCGTCGTTGAGGACCAGGATCGCGTCGGCGTCCGTGATCGAGGAGACGCGCTGGGCCACCACGAACTTGGTGACCTGCGGCAGCTCCCGCCAGAGGGCCTGGCGCAGCCTGGCGTCGGTGGCGACGTCAAGGGCGGAGAAAGCGTCGTCGAAAACGTAGATTTGGGGTTGTTTGACGAGGGCTCGGGCGATGCTGAGTCGCTGGCGCTGCCCGCCGGAGACGTTCGTACCGCCCTGGGCGATCGGTTCGTCGAGCTGATGAGGCATCTCTAAGACGAAGTCGGCGGCTTGAGCGACTTCGAGGGCGTGCCAGAGCTCCTCGTCGCTAGCGTCCGGCTTGCCGTAGCGGAGGTTGGAAGCGACCGTACCAGAGAACAAATAAGGTTTCTGGGGTACCAGCCCGATCCGCGACCAGAGAAGATCCTCGTCAATCTCGCGGACATCGACCCCGTCGAGACGAACCGTCCCTTCAGTGGCGTCGTAGAGGCGCGGTACGAGGTTGGCTAAGGTGGTCTTGCCCGAGCCGGTGGCGCCGATGATCGCCGTGGTTTGACCGGGGTTCATCGTGAAGCTGATTCCGGAGATCACCGGTTCGGCTGCCCCGGCGTAGCGGAAGGCGACATCCTCAAAGGCGACAACCCCTTCCCCAGAAAGGCTGGTCACCGGGTTGGCCGCGGCGACGACCGAAAGCGGTTGGTCGAGGACAGCGATGATTCGCCCGGCGCAAACCGCCGCCCGCGGCACCATGATGATCATCATCGTCGCCATCATCACCGACATCAGAATCTGCATCAGGTAGGTCAGAAAAGCCGTCAGTGAGCCGACTTCGAGGTTTCCGGCGTCAATCTGGGAGGCGCCGAACCAGATCACCGCCGCGCTCGACAGATTGAGGATGAACATCACGAGCGGGAACATCGTCGCCATCAGGC
>WRIF01000028.1 GCA_009782865.1 Promicromonosporaceae bacterium | reverse complement strand
CCCGGTCGGCTCGGTGGATGTTCACTTTGACCTCGGCGGGGTCACCGTGCCCGCCGACGTGGCGCTGGTCTTCACCACGCCCTCGAACGTGGCGTACTACGCGAGCCGCTACGACTCGGATGCCGACGCCCAGGGCTGGGTCCGGGACGTGACCATCCGCGAGGACCAGACCACGTTCGTGGATGCCGGGGCCGTGCGGCTGCGCGTCGGACTGGACGCCGTGCTCACGTCTCCGCTGCCGCCGACCGGCGTGGGTGACGGGCAGTGGGTGGACCCCGCCCACCTGCCAAACCCGATCCCCGTGACGCTGACCATCACCAACACCGGCACCGAGCCGATGCTGGTGGACGGCTGGCAGGCCAACCTGATTGACGGGCCCGCCATCGCCTGGAGTTCCTGCTCGGTCACCCCGACCGCCGGTGGCGGGGCCGACCCGCTGGCTGCTGGCCCTGCCCCGCTGACCATCGGCACGGTTCCCACCGGGCCGCTGGCCCCCGGCGAGGCGTGGGTCTGTGACGGCACGCTGGCCATGGGGACCAGCCGCCATCACCGCACCGAGGTGACCGTCACCGGTCGCGGCGCCGTCACCGACCGTCCCCTGACGGCCGATGACCACTGGTGGGTGGTGGTGGACGACTTTGTGCCGTTCGTGCTGCCGACCACCGGCGGCGCCGGCACCCTCTGGGCGACCGCGGCCATGACCGCCCTCCTGGCGGTGGCCGCCGGCTGGGCCTTCGCCATTCGGCGCCGGCCGGTCGCCCAGCGCGCCTAGCGGCCCTAGCCTCCTGGCCCAAACTTTCGGCCCAAACCTCCAGGCCTCCCCTGTCCGGGCCCGCCCGTCCGGACAGGGGAGGCCTTCTTCGTCTTGCCCGTTTGCCTCACCTATCGGGCGTGATAATTCCCGTCGAGGCGCGGCGCTTTCCGCCGTCGGGGCCGGGTTGCCGCGAAGGAGCACAATCGGCCAGTCCGACGGTCGCGGCGGCCCCTCGCGGCCGCTCGCATCCGGGCTAGTACACCGTCCGCATCCGTACTAGCACGGCCCCATGCATCATCTGGCGCCGTGACACCAATCTTCTGCGGACAAATCTCGGCTCGGCTGCCTCCGTCTCGGCCGCACAGGCCCTCATTTTGCCCGGTGACCTGCGCAAGTATCCGGCCTGATACAGATTGACTGAGATTTGCGGTGACAAGTGTCCTTCGGCAAACTTCTGCCGCGCAAGTGTTTTCCGGGCCGCCCCGCGGTGTTGCTGCTGGCAACCCCGAGAACACTACGCCTCGTAGTTACCGAGCTCGAAAGGCAATCAAGTGAAACTCAAGTACCGCCTCGCCTCCCTGGCGAGCCTCGCGGTCGCGGCCCTCGCCGCCACCGCGGTCGTCGCGCCCATCGCGTCGGCCAACGTCCTGCCCCCTGCTGGTGGCACGGGCACCCTGAACGTCGTCGTCACGGAGGCCCCGGCCACCGGTGACACCAACAACGGGCTGCAGATCCCGAACATCACCAACGGGGTGCCGGGCGCCACCGTGCGGATCTACCTGCTGCCGGACTTCAACCTGGCTACCAACGCCGGCTGGGAAGCCCTGGCCGCCGTGGCCCCGGCCGTGCCGTCCGTGGCGGGCCTCACCGCCCACGCCACCTTGACCACCGACGCCGATGGCGTGGCGTCGTTCCCGAACCTGCCTATGGGGGCGTTCGTGGTGCTGGTTGACAACATGCCCTATCAGCAGATGGCCCCGAACCCGTTCCTGGTCACCATGCCGTTCCGCAACCCGGCCCACCCCGCAGTTGAGGGAGAGGGCCCGTGGCTGTGGGACGTGTGGGCCTACCCGAAGTCGGGTGACTATGGCATCACCAAGTCGGCCCCGTCCGACGTTGACGTGATCGCCGTCGGTGACATCGTGACCTGGACCATCCGCGCCGATGTGCCGGACACCCCGGCCGACCAGCCGCTGACCGACTTCCGCATCCAGGACGCCCTGGACCACCGCCTGTCCTTTGACTCGGCCGCCCTGTACCTGTTCGAGGGGGAGAACCAGACCCCGTTGGCCGTGCCCGGCGACGTTACCCTGACCGAGACCACCGTCACCCAGGGTGTCGGCGAGGACGCGGTGACCCGTGAGGTTCTCACCTGGACCTTCACCGAGGCCGGCCTGGACCTGCTGAACGCCGCCGGCGCCGGTGCGTTCGTGGAGATTCTCCTGGACACCGAGGTGAGGGACCTGGGTGATGGCGACATCACCAACCGTGCCTTCCTGTTTGTCAACGACCCCTCGTCCGACTGGGAAGACAACGTGGCGGCCTGCCCCCCGTCGCACCCGGACTTCCCGCTGTGTGAGAACGGCCCGGGTACCGGTACCCCCGAGATCCCGCTGCTGCGCCGTGGCGACCTGGTGCTCAACAAGTACTCGCTGTCCGGTGAGACCCCCGCGCGCCTGGCCGGTGCCACCTTCCAGCTGTTCCGCACCGAGGCCGACGCCCTGGCTCAGGACAACCCGATCACGATGGGCGAAGCCCCCAACGTTGTCAGCTCCTGGACCACCGACGCCGACGGTACCTTCCGGATTCCTGGCCTGGCCCAGGGCGCCACCTTCTGGCTGGTTGAGACGGTTGCCGCCCCTGGCTACACCCTGTTGGTGGAGCCGGTCTCGGTGACGATGGTGATCGGTACCACCGAGAACCCGAACCCGGACACGGTGGTGAACGTGAACAACGTGGCCTCCAACGCCGGCTTCCAGCTGCCGATCACCGGTGGCATGGGTGCAACGATCTTTGGTATCGGCTCGCTGGTGGTCATGGGTACCGCCGCCCTGCTGGCCATCGGTGGCCGCAAGAAGAAGGCCAGCAACGCCTGATCTTGGGTGTCTTGGTAGCTACGGATTAGGACTGGGCGCGTGCGCAAACTGGTATGGGTGTTGCTGATCACGATCAGCGCTGGGCTGGGGCTTTACCCTCAGGCCGCCAACTGGTTCAACGTGCGCGCCCAGTCCTCCGAGATGGAGCGATTCGTCGAGGCCGTGGCCGCCATGTCGCAGGAGGACACGCAGGCCCTCCTTGAGCGGGCCGATGCGTTCAACGAGTTGCTGGCCGCCGCCGAGGCGCACAACGAGCTGCTGGCCCGGGAAGGCCACACCCCTGAGGGGTATTACGAGCAGTTGCGGGTCGGTGACTCGAACGTCATGGCACAGATCAATGTGCCGAGCATCGACCTGGCGATCGCCGTCTTCCACGGCGTCTCCGACCTGGTGCTTGACCGGGCGGCCGGCCATCACCCGGCCACCTCCCTGCCGGTGGGCGGGGAGAGCACCCATGCGGTGATCACCGCGCACACCGGCCTGCCGAATGCGCGCCTGTTTAACCGGTTGATCGATGTTGGACTGGGCGACGTGATCATCGTCACGGTTCCCGGCCGGACCCTGTTCTACGAGGTCACTCGCCTGACGGTGGTGCTGCCCGGCGACTACCTGGAGTACCTAACTATTGAAGACGGTGAGGATCTGCTCACCCTGTTCACCTGCACCCCCTATGGCGTCAACTCCCACCGCCTGCTGGTCACCGCGCAGCGGATCGAAGACCCAGAGGCCGCCGGGGTGCTGCACCTGACCGCCGACCCCATCGAGGCGGGGCTGCCCATCTGGGCCGCCCTCTTCACCGGGGCGGTACTGGCCGGAATCGGATCGGGACGCCTGATCTTCGGCTCAAACAACCAGGGCGAGAAGTACCGCCCGCGTCACGCCCGCTAAAGAAGGTTTGTAAAGATGTTGCTAGCTTGTGCGCTCGCGGCCCTGATGGCCGTCGTCGGCCTGGCCTTGCCCGATCCGGGCCAGACCGGTTCGCTGACGATCACCCGTCTGGCCAATGGAGCCGAGGCCGCCGACCCCGTGGTCGGGGCCGAGTTCACCATCGCCCGGCTGCCCCACGACGCCGCCGGCGGCTCGCTCGACCTGACCACCAACGCCGGCTGGGAGCGCGCCGGAGCCCTGAGTCTCGCCCAGGCCCTCGACCTTCCAGGAGTCGACCAGCAGACCGCCGTCACCGACGCCGAAGGCGTGGTCGTCTTCTCCCCGCTGTCCCTGGGCCTCTGGCTGGTCACCGAGACCTCCACCCCCGAGGGCCACGGCACGTCCGCCCCGTTTGTGGTGGCGATCCCGTTTACCAACGAGACCGGTGACGGCTGGCTGTACGACCTGGCCGTTTACCCCAAGGCCGCCTCTCCCGTGCCCTTGAGCCCCGCCGTCAGCATCGAGATCACCTACGGCGGCTGGGTCAACCCCGGCGAGGGCAACTTTGCCGGCGCCCCCGCCGCCGCCGCGCTGGTCGCCGCGCCGATCACCGTGTACTCGCGCGCGCGCAACACGGGGGACGCGCCGCTGTTTGTGCGGCTCGACAAGTACACCCACCTTGGCGCCATCGAGAAGACCGACTTTGTCTGGACGTTCAACTACGCCCCGCTGTTCCTCGATGAGGAGGGCACCGTGTTCCTGGATGCCGCCCACACCGCCCCGTTGGTGCTGGCCCCCGGCCAGTATGTGCTGGGCCGGGCCCTGCTGGCGGTGCCCGCCTATGGGGAGTACCACGGCACCACGGCCCGCGTTCACGGCACCATCGCCGGGTCGATCTATGCGCCCGTCTCCCCGACGGCCCTCTCTTCCTCCGAGACGGCAACCGTGACCGTCTCCGACGTCGACTTCCTCTACGCCCGCGGCGCCCTCGCGGAGGCAGTGCCTCCGTCCCCGCCCCCGACGGAGCAGATTCCACCCCGTCCCAACCTGCCGGTCACCGGTGGGGACATCGCCATCTTCGTGGCCGTCGCCGCCGCCCTGACCGGTCTCGGCGCCTGGCTGGCCTTCAACCACCGCAAGAAAGAGGCGGCAGATGCCTAACCTCCCCGCTCGCAACCGCCTCCGGCTGACGGCGGGACTCGGCGTGGTCGCCCTGGCGACCACCCTGATGGCCCCCGCCTCCGCGCTCCTCACCGAACCCGACGCCACCGCCGTACCTGCCATCGCGCTCGGGTTTGCCCCCGCCATCGCGGCCGAGGGGGAAGTTGCAGCCGACGCCCCCGCCGCCCTGGCCCCCGCGACGAACCCTGCCCTCGAGCACCCCCTCGGCAACGCGGCCGAGACCCCAAGCGAGGCAGACCCTGTTGCCCCGCAGGTGTCTACCGGCTCCCGCCCCGCCGCCCAGGAGCTGCCCGCCCTGGCCGGCAACGGCGAGGTCTCCGGCCGAGTGCTGCCGGCGGATCACCTCGAGCCTTCCCCGATCCTCCCCATCTCTGCGGCGCTCGGCGTGCCCGAGGTGGGCCTGTTGCTCTTTGAAAACCAGGACGGCCAGCCGGGTGACCTGGTGGCCCGCACGATCACCGACCACCTGGGCGAGTTCCGCTTTGCCGACGTGCCCGCCGGGGAGTACATCGTCTCGGTGGACCTGGAGCTGCCCGGCGAAAACTACTTCTGGAGGGAGTACGAGGACGCTTCCGCCGAGGTGACCCTCGAGGATGGCGTGGTGGTGGGGGAGGTAGGCCTCACCATGCCGTCGCTGCACCGGGAGCCCATGGAGCGCACCACCCCGACCCAGCCCTTCAACGCCAATCCGCTGCACGGCCTGGCCGTCGACCTGGACCCGGCCCACCTGTCCTGCCCGGAGGGCGGGACCACCTGTGAGGCCACCTGGTACTCCCACGTCTACAACCACGGCCAAACCCCCCTGACCAACACCGTCTTCTACTCCGTCATCTCCGAGAGCGTCACCGATGTGCGCGTCTACGGCATGGGCCGCGTGCCGTGGGGCATGGTGGCCGCCGGCTTTACCCACTCGATGGCCCTCGACCTGGAGGGGCGCCTGTGGGCCTGGGGCTCGGCCAACAACGGTCGCCTCGGTGACGGCACCAGTACCGGCACCACCGGCAACACCCACGCCCGCGCCCCGCAGCGCGTGATCGGCCCGGCCGGGTCTGGCACCTGGGCCAACTGCCGTGACAACGGGATCGGCTGCCTGGAGGACGTCATCTACGTGGCGGCCGGCGGTACCTCGGTGGCGATGACCGAAGACGGCCGGGTCTACGCCTGGGGCCTCGGCGGCGCGGGCCGCATCGGTGACGGCGCCACCTCAGACCGCAACCGGCCCACTCGGGTCACCACCACCATGGCGGGCAACTCCCCCTTGGGCAGTGCGGCCAGCGGAGCCAACTCGCGCATCGTGGCCATCGCCGCTGGCGACACGGTAGACGGCGAGGCTGGCTGGTCTCACGCACTGGCGGTCGACAGCGAAGGCCACGTCTGGGGCTGGGGCCACGGTAACCACGGCCAGATGGGCCGAGGCAACACCACCGCCACCAACTCGCGCGCGCAGCGGGCACACCGCGGCGCCCAGCCGCTCACGGAGTCGAACGGCGCCTACCTGGGGAACATTGTCGACGTGGCCTCCGCCCTCGGCGCCTCGATGGCGCTGGACGCGAACGGCTACGTATGGGCCTGGGGCAACAACGGCTCCGGCCGCCTGGGCGACGGCACCACCACGCAGCGGACCACCCCGGTGCGCGTGCTCTCGGGGGCGCAGGGTCCTCACTCCTTCCTCGACAACATCATCGACATCACCGCCGGGCCGAACTTCAGCCTGGCCCTGGATTCCGCGGGAACCGTCTGGGCCTGGGGCAACAACGCCAATGGCCGCCTCGGCGACGGCACCACCACCAACCGGTCCACCCCGGTCCAGGTCCAGTTCCCGGCCGCGCTGGGGGAGGCGACCATCATTCAGGTCAGCGCCGGGGACATGCACTCGCTGGCGCTCGACTCCGCCGGTCGGGTCTGGGCCTGGGGCAACCAGGCACTGGGCCGCCTCGGAAACGGTGTCACCACCGGCAGCGCCTCCGTCCCGTTGCTGGTAGACCAGACCCTGATGGGCAGCAACATTGTGGACGTCGGCGCGGGAGCCAACCACTCCCTGGCCACCACCATCGACGGCTACGTCTGGGCCTGGGGTCGAGGCGACCTCGGCCAGATGGGGGAGGGACCTCCCGGAACCGCCGACCGGAGCCTTCCGGTGATGACGCGGCCCCACATCTCGGACTGGACCCGCCTCCTCGCCTCGTCGGTCGGTCAGGTGATCCCGGGGGAGGGCGCAGAACACGGCGCGCAGACCGTGCGCAGCTACCCGCTAGCGGCCACCATCGCCCCCGGAACCACCCGGACCACGC
This sequence comes from Promicromonosporaceae bacterium, assembly GCA_009782865.1. Classification (GTDB taxonomy): domain Bacteria; phylum Actinomycetota; class Actinomycetes; order Actinomycetales; family Cellulomonadaceae; genus Xylanimonas. The sequence continues at coordinate 3,438 of WRIF01000028.1, read as the reverse complement.
GCCTGGTCGCCACCCTTCCCCGCACGCCCGGCATCGACGAGGTGGTTACCCACCAGATCTGGGCAACCAATCACAACAATCCGCTGCCGGGAGGCATCTCTGCCCCCCTGCCGGCGGTCACGCCCGCCCAGCCGATTGACTGGTACGGCATCCCCGGGAACCCCACCTGCAACACCAACACCACCGGGAACCTGACCCAGCACGGGCGTCGCCCGCGGCCCGAGTGGCCCCGCCCGGACTCGCACGGCTTCCCGACCGAGGCCTGGCCGAACGGCACGTGGGACTCGCCGCTGCCCGCCCAGTGGCTGTACGCCGAGGAGGATCAGTGTGACCAGGTTCCGGTGCTGGTCCCAGCCACGCCGATCCCGCTGGGCACCCTGGAGGGCGTCGTCTGGCAGGACCTCAACGGCGACGGACTTCGCCAACCCGGCGAACCGTGGCTCACCGGGGTGACCATCACGGTGACCAGCAACACTTGGCCGCATCTCCCGCCGCAGACCTTCGTGATCGGTGACACCCTCGCGAGCGGTCACAGCTTCAGGATCCCCGGGGTTCCGGCCGGTTCGGTGGACGTCCACTTTGACCTGGGCGGGGCCAACACGCCCGACGATGTGGCCCTAGTCTTCACCGCCCAGTCGGTGCTCCCGTACTACGCGAGCCGCTACGACTCGGATGCCGACGCCCAGGGCTGGGTCCGGGACGTGACCATCCGCGAGGATCAGACCACGTTCGTGGATGCCGGGGCCGTTCCCCTGCGGATGGGCCTGACCGCCGTGCTCACCTCTCCTTCTCCCGGAGGGGTGGGCGACGGGCAGTGGGTGGACCCGGCCCACCTGCCAAACCCGATCCCGGTGACGCTGACCATCACCAACACCGGCAACGAGCCGCTGCTGCTGGACGCCTGGCAGGCCGACCTGATTGATGGCCCGGCCATCGCGTGGGGCTCCTGCTCGGTCACCCCGGCCGTCGGTGGGGGTGGCGGAGCCGCCCCGCTGGCCGCCGACCCTGCCCCGCTGGCCGCCGGCACGGTTCCCCCCGGGCCGCTGGCCCCCGGCGAGGCCTGGGTCTGCCAGGGTACGGTCGCGATGGGGACCAGCCGGTACCACCGCACCGAGGTGACGGCCCACGGCCGCGGCGCCGTGACCGACCGCCTCCTGACGGCAGACGACTACTGGTGGGTGGTGGTGGACGACTTTGTGCCGTTCGTGCTGCCGACCACCGGTGGCGCGGGAACCGTGTGGCTGGTGGCCTCCATGGCGTCGGCGCTGACGGTGGCCGCCGCCTGGGCCTTCGTCACCCGGCGCCAACCTCTCGCCCGGCGCGCCTAGCCGATCCTCCCGCGCCAGGGAGGCCAAGTTTGCGCCATCCACCGAGCGGATTTCCCCCCTCGGGTTCCGTTCGGCGGCAAACTGGCGCTTAGCATGTTCGGCATGAGTAGCAACACGATTCGAGTTGGTGTGCTCGAAGATGAAGGCTTGATCCGCGGAATGGTGACCCGCTCCCTGGAGAGTGACCCGCGCCTCAGCGTGGTTGCCGCCGCCTCCGACATCAACGAGGCCCGCCTGCTATTCGCCGCCGGCACCATCGACGTCGCCGTCGTCGACGTAAACCTGCCGGACGGCAACGGGGTCGCCTTCGGGGTCGAACTTCAGGAGCGCGACCCGTCCGTGGCGATCATCCTGCTGTCCACCGAGGACGTCATGGGCATGTTCAACTCGGTCCAGGCCACCGCCCCCAAGCCGTGGAGCTACCTGTCGAAGCGCTCGACGTTCGCAGACAACGTGCTGATCAGCGCCGTGGCCGCCGCCGCCGAGGGCGGCGTGGTCATCGACCCGTACCTGGCCCAGCAGTCCGAGGCCCGGGCGGGCACCGTGCTGGCCCAGCTGAGCAGCGCCCAGTATCAGGTGTTACAGGCCGTGGCCGAGGGCCTCTCCAATCACGGGGTGGCGGCCCGCCTGGGCCTGACCGTCCGCTCCGTGGAGTCACACCTGCAGGCCATCTACCGCACCCTCGGAATTGACGAGTCCGACCTGAATCGTCGCGTCGCCGCCGTGCTCGCCTTCATCGAGCAAACCGGGCGATCTTCGTGGCCACGGTAGACGCCGTAGCCGCCGAACATCCCCCGTCAGCCGCCTCGGCGCTCAGCCCCATGTCGCTTCCCATCCGCCGCCGGATTCATCTGGGGCGCGAGTTTGCCATGCAGACCCGGTTTGGGATGTGGATTGCGCTGTCCACCGCCGGCATCTTCGCCCTGATCTCGTTAGGCCTGATCTCGCGCTGGATCCCGAAGATTGGGACCACCGGCGCGGACGACGTTCCCTACGTGATGCGCAACGTGATGCTCTGGTCGGGCATCAACCTGGTCTTTGGGCTGTTGGCCGCGGTCATCGCCCTGGTCTGGCGCCCACATCGGCCCGGCATCTGGCCCCGGGTCTCCCTCGTCTTCGCCGCCGCCCTCCTGGTCTCCATCCCGCGCTACCTGGTGTTGTTCGCGATGGGCCTGACCCCGACCAGCCTGGGCTTTCGCCTGCTGGAGTGGGGGGCCGGGCTGTTCGTCGGCCTGAGCATCGCCGGGATCGCCCTGGTGGTGGTGTCCATCATGGCCCACGACCGTCGCCAGCTGGCCCTGGTGCGCGAGGCTTCGGCCCGCGCCGGGGTGGCCGTGGCGGACCTGCAAAAGGAGGAGCTGCGGGTGCGCCGCCAGGTGTACGACCGCCTGCACGGGCCGCTGCAGCACGAGATGGTGGCGGTCACGTTTGGGATGGAAGCCATCGCGGCCCAGCTCATGTCCTCCGATCCGGACAGCGCCGCCCTGCTGCGGGAACTCTCCGGACGCCTCGACCGGCTGCGCGAGCGCGACGTGCGCGCCCTGTCCCACGCTATGTTGCCCATCGGGGTGGACCTGGGGGCGTTCCGGGCCATCGAGTCGATGCTGCGTCGGCTGCCCCCCTCGATTGCCACCTCGTTCACGATTGACCCCCGCCTCCAGCAGCAGGCCGACCGCAACCGCGACTCCCTGGCCATGCCGGCCCGCCTGGTGGTGGTGTTCGCCGTGGAGGAGGCGCTCACCAACGCCCTCAAGCACGGCAGCGCCTCGCGGATCGATGTCAGCTGCACGCTGTACGACGGACGCCTGCGGGTGACCATCGACGACGACGGCCCCGGGCTGCCCGCCGGGGAGATTTCCTACGAGGGCCTCAAGCGCCACGCCGAACGGGTGATGTCCAAGGGCGGCACCCTGGCGCTGGGGGCCAACCCCGCCGGCGGGGCCCGGCTCCGGCTCGAGATGCCCTACCAGCTGGACGACTAGCCCGCCCAGCAGTCATGCCCCCGAATTGAGAGGCCGGCTCAATCGGGGTGCGCACCGCCCCAGTATGGCAGGGAAGGCTGGTCGGCCGCGCGCGACGGGGCGGGGGAAGCAGGCCGTAAAACGTCATT
>WRIF01000027.1 GCA_009782865.1 Promicromonosporaceae bacterium | reverse complement strand
TGTCGGTGGGTGCCATTAGGCTTGGCGCGCTATGCCTTCGCTCTGCGACTCCCCCCCGCTGCCCGGGGGCGCCAAGGCCCCCGGCGACACCTCCCGCCTGCCCACCACCGCCCCGGCCTGGGAGGGCTGGGAGGAGGTGCCGCCCGCCGAGGAGCCCGACTGGGCGGCGGGCGAGGCCGAACCGACCGACCCCGGCACCAGGCCCAGCCCTAGCCCTAGCCCAGGAGGCGGTCCGGCCGACGGCACGGGCGGCCGGCCTGCCCCCTACGCCCACCTCGACCCGGGCGCCCTCACCGCCGGGCTCAACCCCCAGCAACGCGAGGCCGTCGTGCACGCGGGCAGCCCCCTGCTGATCGTCGCCGGCGCCGGCTCCGGCAAGACGCGCGTGCTCACCCACCGCATCGGCTACCTGCTCGCCACCGGCCGCGCCCGGGTTGGCGAGATAATGGCGATCACGTTCACCAACAAGGCCGCCGCCGAGATGCGCGAGCGGGTGGTGTCGCTGGTGGGCGAGGCGGCGCGCAACATGTGGGTCTCCACCTTTCACAGCGCCTGCGTGCGCATCCTGCGGCGCGAGTACAAGACCCTTGGGCTGAAGTCGAGCTTCTCGATCTACGATGCAGCCGACTCCCAGCGGCTGATCACGCTGGTGAGCCGCGAACTCAACCTGGACCCCAAGAAGCATCCGGCCCGCGGGCTGGCCCACAAGATCTCGGACCTGAAGAACGAGCTGGTTGACCCGGACGACTACCAGGGGCGCGAGGAGAAGGACCCCGTCCTCGCAGAGGTATACACCCGCTACCAGGACCGCCTCCGGCAGGCGCATGCCCTCGACTTCGACGACATCATCTCCACCACCGTCCACCTGCTGCAGGCCTTCCCGGCGGTGGCCGAGCACTACCGCCGCCGCTTCCGCCATGTGCTGGTAGACGAGTACCAGGACACCAACCACGCCCAGTATGTGCTGGTCAAGGAGCTGGTGGGCGGCCCGCGGTCCAGCGGCGGGACGGACACCGCCCTGCCTCCGGCCGAGCTGACCGTGGTGGGTGACGCCGACCAGTCGATCTACGCCTTCCGCGGGGCCACCATCCGCAACATCGAGGAGTTCGAGCAGGACTACCTCGACGCCACCACCATTTTGCTGGAGCAGAACTACCGCTCCACGCAGACCATCCTTTCGGCCGCCAACGCCGTCATCTCCAAGAACGCCGGCCGTAAGGCCAAGCGCCTCTTCACCACCTCTGGGCAGGGGCCACAGTTGGTCGGTTATGTTGCCGACGACGAGCATCACGAGGCCCGCTTCATCGCTGAGGAGATCGACCGCCTGGGCGATGACGAGGACGTTCGGCCCGGCGACGTCGCCATCTTCTACCGCGCCAACGCCCAGTCTCGGGCGCTGGAAGAGGTGCTGATCCGCGTCGGCCTGCCCTACAAGGTGGTGGGCGGCACGCGCTTCTACGAGCGGCGCGAGGTCAAGGACGCCATCGCCTACCTGCGGGCCTTGGCCAACCCCGATGACGACGTCAACCTGCGGCGCATCCTCAACGTGCCCAAGCGCGGGATCGGAGACCGTTCCGAGGCGCTGGTCGCCGCCTATGCCGAACGCTGCCGGATCTCGTTCGGGGCGGCGATGGCTCAGGCGGAGGACGTGCCCGGCCTGGGAACGCGCGCCCTCAAGCAGTTAGGTGAGTTCTCCTCCCTGATGGCCGAACTGGGCGGGTTTGTCGAGGCCGGCGAGTCCCCAGACGTAATTCTGGGGGCGGTGCTGGAACGCTCCGGGTACCTGGCCGAGCTGCGCGCCTCCGACGACCCCCAGGACGCCTCCCGCGTGGAGAACCTCGCCGAACTGCATGCGGTGGCCGCCGAGTTCGCCGCCGAAGATCCTGAGGGGACGCTCATCGACTTCCTGGAGCGGGTCTCGCTAGTGGCGGACTCCGATCAGATTCCCGCCGAGGACGTGGCGGCCGGGGCTGCTGAGGAGGCGCCGAAGGTTGATCCGGGGGTCATCACGCTGATGACCCTGCACACCGCCAAGGGCCTGGAGTTCCCGGTGGTGTTCCTCACCGGCATGGAGGACGGGACGTTCCCGCACATGCGCTCGATGCAGTCCGACTTCGAGATCTCCGAGGAGCGGCGCCTGGCCTACGTGGGTATCACCCGCGCCCGCGAGCGCCTCTACCTGACCCGCGCCGCCCAGCGCTCGGCCTGGGGCAGCGCCTCCTACCTGCCGGAGAGTCGTTTCCTGGGCGACATCCCCCCTGACCTGTGGGATTGGCGCCGCAAGGAGTCGGCCACCGATGCGCTGCGCGGGGCCGGGTTCGGCGGCTGGGGAGGGGCAGGCTCCTCCAGCGGGCGCAGCCGAGGCGGCGACAGGACAGCTGTAGGTTCGTCGACGACGTATGGCGGCCCGGCTTCGTATGGAGACCGGCGCAACGGCCCGGTCCGCACGCGCAAGGCGCCGGAGGGGACGTTTGGCTCGGCCAAGCCCCGCACGGACGTGCCGACCCTCGTGCCTGGCGACCGGGTGACCCACGACAAGTTCGGCATGGGCAAGGTCCTGGAGGTTGAAGGCACGGGTGGGGTGGCCAAGATCGACTTCGGCACCGAGGGCACCAAGCGCATCGCCCTAAAGTTCGCGCCCATCGCCAAGTTGTAGCACGCCGGTGGACGCCGACGCGGCAAGCAATTGCATGCCTGCGGTTGCCCATACAGCAGGAGACGGAACCCAACCCGGGCGCTTAACCACAAGGTGTCACGATTGGCCTGGACCTCCCTAGGCGACTACTCGAAAACGGTCAGCTGGCCTGGCGGCGACGGGCCAGGATTTGGTCGAGCGGGATGCCCAGCGACTGCGAACTCGGGTGCGCGCCGGTCTCCTCACTCAGGGCAGGGGTCTCTGCGACCAGGGTGTCCTCGGTCAGCGCCGGCGGCAGGAGCGGGGCGCGACGCGGGGCAGCGGCCTTGTCCAGGTAGGTGGGCAACGGCAGGTCGCGCGGGGTCCACTTGGCCAGCTCTCCCTCCGAGACCGGCACGGGGCGTGGAGCCCACGGCTGGACGGGGACAGGCATGGCGGCCAGTTCGGCAGCCGGCGCCGCCTCGACCACGGCCAAGGGTTGGTCGTCATGACCGGCTACCGAAATCGGCTCTGCCGCCGAGCCAGGCTCGGCGGCGGCCACGGCCGGCGTCGGCTCACTGACCGGCTCAAACACTTCCGCAAGTTCGGACTCATCCACAAACGTGTCGAGGGCCACCACCCCGGAGGCGTTGAATCCAACCGACGAGACGGCGGCCGGGTCGCCCTTCACCGGCTCAAGGGCGTCCGTGCGCACGGGAGCCACCTGATTGCGCTCGCCAAAGTAGCTCGACCTAGTCAGGCCGGCCGGCCCGTCCACGGTGCGCAGCTTCGGCTGGGGCACCATCTCGGTCTTGGCCCCGATGATCGCCCGGTTGCGGGGGGTCTGCGGCCCCCCGGAGGCCAGCGCGCGGGCCGAGGCGGCGGCACGGGCCGCTCGCCTGCGCTGCGCGGACCAGCGTTCATTGGCCTTACGGTCGGAAATGGCGGCGGCGCGCCCCAGGATCAGGACGGTGAGCAGCAGTGCCGAGGGAATCAGCGCCCACGGCCAGGCAACGACCGCAAAGTAGGCGGCGATCCACATTCCGGCGGCAGCCAGCAGGAGGACGATGGTGATCAGCAGGCGACGACGGGCCCGGGCGGCCCGGGTCTCCAGCAGGTCGAGCCGGACGGCAGACCCCTCGCGAAGTTCGGCGGAGGGACGCGGGCGACGCGGCGCCTTGGAGGACCGGTCAATCACCTTGCTTGATTCCACACCCCGACGCTAGTGCCCAAATGTGCCCGGTCGGTGAAGGCTGCCGGGAGTGTTTCGGATCTAGGATGAGCGGAGCTGCTGCCAGCGCGCGAGCAGCCCGCCGGCCGGCAGCTCCTCCTCCGTCAGTGCGAAGGTGCGGTGGTCTCGCCACTGCCCCCCGATGTGCAGATAGCGCTGCCGAACCCCTTCATCGCGGAAGCCCAGCTTTTCGACCACGCGCAGCGATTTGGCATTTTCCGGGCAGATGTTGATCTCAACCCGGTGCAGTCCGAGCGGGCCCAGGCAGTGGTCGGTGGCCATGGCCACCGCCGTTGGCATTACCCCGCGACCGGCGCTGTGTCGCGCCAGCCAGTACCCAATGGTCCCCGACTGCAACGAGCCGCGGGCAATGCCGGAGACGGTGAGCTGCCCCACCAGCTGCTCGTCGACGGTGACCGCGAACGGGGCACACGTTCCGGCCTTGCCCGCCCTGGCCAGCTGCCTTACGTAGTCGTCGAACGAGGAGACGGCGCCCTGCGGGTGCGGGGTGGTGGCCTCCCAGGGGGACAGCCAGTCATGGTTTGCGGTGCGCAGGCTCAGCCAGGCACTCCGATCTCGACGGTGGAGCGGTCGCAGCACGACGGCGCCGGGGCCGGGGCGCTCGCGCAGCACCACCGGCCAAGGTTTGACACTCAATGCCGTTCCTCCGTTCCGGCCAGCCAACAACTGCTGACAGAATAAGGCCATGAGCAACGAAGCCGCCGCCCCCAAGGCGCGTTCGCCGCTGAGTCCGGACGAAGTTGAGGCCATCATCGAGGCCAAGGAGGAGTGGCGACGGCGCCTGCGTGCCCGCCGCGGCACCCACACCAAGCGGCAGCGGGCGGAGCGAGCGGAGGCGATCGCCGACGTGCTCGACTCGATTCCTGCGGTGCGCGAGGCTCGCTCCGTGGCCGCCTACGCCGCCCGCTCCAGCGAACCGGACACCCGTGGCTGGATGTCGCGGGCCCTGGCCCGCCAGCAGCGAGTCATCCTGCCGGTGCTCGGCACCGGCCTCGCCCGCGACTGGGCGCTGCTAACCTCCCTGGAAGACCTGCAGGAGCGCGCCCCCGGCCGTCCGCCCGAGCCGTCTGGCCCCTCGTTGGGCGCCAGGGCGATTGCCGACGTCGACGTCGTCATCGCCCCCGCCCTCGCCATCGACACTTGGGGACGCCGCCTGGGCCAGGGGGGAGGCTGGTTCGACCGCGTGCTCGGCCTCGTGCCGCGCGGTGTGCCGGTGATCTCCCTGGTCTATGACGACGAACTGTTCGACGGTTTCGCCACCCCGCTGCCGATCGAACCGCACGACCTGCTGGTCACGGCGGTGGCCACGCCCGCAGGCTGGCGGACCCTGGCGCCCGGTCAGGGCCTGGATCAGGCGCACTTGAGTGCGGGGGCGGCCGAGGAGTAGAATCTCGGTTTGGCTGTTTGGCGGTGCCGTCCAGCCTCCACCTGCCCCTAAGGAGAAACCGTGCCCACCTACGCCTACCGGTGTGCCGACTGTGGCCACGCCTTTGACATCGTGCAGTCCTTCTCCGAGAACTCGCTGACCGTCTGCCCCGAATGCGCGGGCGTGCTGCGCAAGCAGTTCGGCTCCGTCGGGGTGACCTTCAAGGGTTCCGGCTTCTACCGCACCGACTCGCGGGCCTCCGGCTCATCGGCCGCTCCCGGCAAGCCGGCGGCCAAGGCCGCCGAGTCCGTCAAGTCCAAGGCGAAGTCGGCCGCAAAGGCCGCTTAGCCCTCCCCGCCCCATGGCCGACCGCCCCCCACTGGCGCTGGTTCGGCGGGCGCGCCGTATTGGCCGTCTGCTGGCGGAGGCCTACCCGGACGCCCACTGCGAACTGGACTTCCGCAACCCATTCGAGCTGCTGGTGGCCACCGTGCTTTCGGCCCAGTGCACCGACAAGCGGGTGAACTCGGTGACCCCCGCCCTGTTTGCGCGCTACCCGACCCCCGCCGCCCTCGCCGCCGCCCAGGAGGCCGACCTGGAGGGGCTGCTGCGCCCGCTCGGGTTCTTCCGCGCCAAGTCCAGGTCGCTGCTTGGCCTGGCGGCCAGGCTGGTTGAGCGGTACGACGGGGAGGTTCCCCCACGCCTGGAGGACCTGGTGACGCTGCCCGGGGTGGGCCGCAAGACCGCCAACGTGGTGCTCGGCAACGCCTTCGGCGTCCCCGGCTTTCCGGTGGACACCCACATCCTGCGGCTCTCGCGCCGGCTGGGCTGGACCGATTCCACCGATCCGGTGCAGGTGGAGCGCGAACTGTGCGCCCTGTTCCCCCGGCGCGACTGGGTGGAACTCTCGCATCGAATCATCTGGCACGGGCGGCGGGTCTGCGTCGCCCGCCGCCCCAAGTGCGAGCAGTGCCCCCTGGTGGCGCTGTGCCCCTCTGCCGAGGTGCCCCGGGCCTGAGGTGACCTGAGGCTGAGCCCGACACCCGTCGCGTCACCCCTGCTTCGTCGCGCCCCGGGCGCGGCCTCCCGGCCGGGCCGTGCGGAGCGCGCGACGACGCCCGATCACTCCTGCGCGGCCAGCCACTGCAGCAGCAGCGCGCTCACCTGCGCCGGGGCCTCCTCGGGCAGGAAGTGTCCCACCCCTGGCAGCAGTTCGTAGCGCAGGTTGCGACAGAGGGCCGCACTGTCGGCGTCGGCGTAGCGCAGGCGAACTATGCCGTCGCGCTCCCCTTGTATCTGCAGGGCCGGGATGGTGACGATCCGGCGAACCGCCGCCGCATACCGGCGGCCATCGGGGCGGGCCAGCGAGCGCACCGACCAGCGCAGCGCCTCGGCGCAGGTGTGGGCGGCGAACGGGATCCGCATCACCTCGCGGTAGCGCGCCAGCGCCTCGGCAAGCAGCGGAGCCGCCGCGCCCAGGGTGAAGTAGCGCGCCAGCAGGTCCGAGTCGCGCAGCCGTCGCTCGGGAAGCATCGGCACCTGGGCCAGGGTGAGCAGGCGTAGGGCGGCCGCCGTATAGCGGGCGGCCAGCGGGGCGTGCACCCGGGCGGGGTGGGGGCTGGCGAGGGCGGCGACGGCGCTGGTCACCGAGGGTTGGAGGGCGGCCATCGACCAGGCGACCTCCCCGCCGGTACCGTGTCCGACGACGACGGCCTGGCTGGCGCCGAGCACGCGAATGACCCCGGCGATGTCTCGGGTGCGGGTGGGGATGTCGTAGCCGACCGGCGGCTTGTCGGAGGCGGCGACGCCGCGCAGGTCGATGGCGGCCACGCGGTAGCCGGCGGCGCTCAGCGCCTCGATTTGGGATCGCCAGCTCCACCAGAACTGCCCGAAGGTGTGCAGCAGCACCACCAGGGGCCGGGTCGGCTGGTCCGGTCCGGCCAGGGCGACGTGGAAGCGGGAGCCGTTGGCCGAGACGAACTCATGCCGCCAGGGGCCCTCGATGAGGGCGGCGGTGTAGTCGGCGGCTGGGGAGAGCATGCCCCCAAAGATACCGTGAGCCACGGGCGGCCGGGTTGTCCACAGGCCCCATCGATGGGCACGTTCACCGCGCCGCAGCCTGGGTGGTGACGGCCCGCCGGGTGTGACCTAGCGTGGCCACATGAGCCGTCCGCGTCAGTCCCGTCAGCCTCCGCGCCTGCGGCGGTGGGCCCGGCGCGTGCTGTGGCGGAGGCGACACCTGTTGGCCGCGCTGTGCTGCGGCCTGGCGGTGATCACACTGGTTCAGTCCTTGTCACCCCCAGCACCCCCTCTGGCAACCGTGCTGGTGCCGGCCCGCACCCTGCCCGCCGGCACCCAGGTCTCCGCCGCCGACCTGCGGGCGGTGGAGGTGCCTGCCGAGCTGGCACCTCCAGGGGTGATCACCGACCTGCAGGCGGTGGTCGGGCGCACCCCGGTGGTCTCCCTGGAGGCGGGGGTGCCGCTGTCGGCGTCCCTGGTGGCCGGTGGTTCCGTTGCCGCCCTCGCCCCTCCCGGCACCGTGGTGGTGCCGGTTCGCCTTGATGAGCAGACCGCCGACCTGCTGCGGCCGGGCGATCACGTCACCCTCGTCTCCACCTCCTGGGACGGGGAGACCGTCAACGTCCTCGCCGAGCGCGCCCTGGCGCTCCCCAACGAACGCAGTCCGGGGGTCGATGGTGGCGGGGGCCTCCTCGGCGGCCTCGCCCCGGCCGTCCCGGCCGCTCCCCTGGTGCTGCTGGCCGTGGACCCGCGCGAGGCTCCCGCCCTCTCCGCCGCCTCCACCGCCGGGGCCGTGGCGGCAGTCCTCGTCCCCTGACCGCCGCCGCGTGGGCGGGCGGGCGCGGCTAGAATCTGTCCATGGTCTTTGAGTTTCCCGCCGACCTGGCGCCCGAGGTCTACCCGCTGGCCTGGCTGGTTGGCCGCTGGCACGGCACCGGCGAGTTGAACCACCCGGCGGTCGGCAGGCGCCCCGTCACCAGCGAGATCGTCTTCGACCACGATGGCGGTCCCTACCTGCGCTTCGTTTCGACGCTGCGCACGGTCGAGGAGGCGGGTCCCGACGGCCCCACCCTGGAGAACGTGTTCTCCACCGAGACCGGCTACTGGCGCATCTCCCCCGACCGGCCCGAGGGCCTGCCCGAGGGCACCCACGCCCTCGAGGTGCTGCTCGCGGACGCCTCCGGTCGCCTCAGCCTGTTTCTCGGTTGGGTCGGCAATGGTCGGGTCGACCTGGCCACCGACTTCGTGGCCCGCACCGCCACCAGCGCCGAGGTCACCGCCGCCAAACGGGTGTACGGCCTGGTTGAAGGCCGGTTGATGTGGGCAGAGGATCTCGCCGCGTTTGGCGAGCCGATGCGCACCTTCAGTTCCGCCGAACTGGATCGCCTCGGCGGCGACGGGCAGGACGGCGAGGCTTGAGCCTCCACTTTGGCAGCCCCCTGCTCGAGCAGCGGGCCCTGACCGACGGAACCGGGTTCGCATTGCTCGATCACCTGTCGGTGGTACGGGTCACCGGCCCAGACCGCCTGTCGTTCCTGCACGCCCTCACCTCGCAGGATCTGGCGAACCTACGGCCGGACACCCCCACCGAGACCCTGGTGCTCTCCCCGCAGGGAAGAATCGAGCACACCGCCGCGGTAATCGACGACGGCCAGGCCACCTGGCTCCTCACCGAGACGGCCCCCACCCTGGCCGGTTGGCTCGCCTCGATGCGCTTCCGCTCTGCCGTCCAGGTCGAGGACGTCACCGCCGACTGGGCGTTGTTCGGTGCCTGCCGCCGCCTCCCGGACGCGGCCTCCGGCGGGCCCGGCGCGGTGGTCTGGCGTGACCCGTGGCCCGGGGTGACCACCGGCGGCACCCGCTACGGCCCCTCGACCGAGGAACATCCGGGACGGGGATGGCGGTGGCATGTCCACCTGCTGCCCGCCAGGGAGCCGCAACGAGTGGAGGCCTGGAAGGCGGTCGGCCTGATCCAGGCCGGCTCCCTGGCGGTGGACGCCCTGCGCCTGGCCGCTTGGCGGCCCCGCTTCTCCACCGAGGTGGACGACCGCTCCCTGCCCCATGAGCTCGACTGCCTGCGTACCGCCGTCCACCTGCACAAGGGTTGCTACCGCGGGCAGGAGGCGGTGGCGCGCGTCCACAACCTCGGCCACCCGCCACGCAGGCTGACCTTCCTCCACCTCGACGGCTCCGGACATGAGCTGCCCCCAGTTGGGTCTGCCGTCACCACCGCCGAAGGGGCCGAGGTGGGCAGGGTCACCTCGGTGGCACAACACTTTGAACTCGGCCCAATCGGCCTGGCCCTCCTGAAGCGCACGGCAGAACCGACGGCCACCCTGCTAGTCGAGGGCATCTCGGCCACCCAGCAGGCCATCGTCTCCCCCGCTGGGGTCACCCCGGACCGCCCCGCCCCGCGCGGCCCGCTGACTCGCGGCCTGATGAGCCCAGGCCGCTCCATGGCAGGGGTCAAGCCGGGGGTGCGCATCACCCGAACCGCCGACGGCTAATACGTTCTATGATCGCTGAGGGGTCTGTTTTACTTGGAAATGAGAAACTGAATGCAGTGCCAGTCATCGAATCGAATATGGCTGTCATGATTTCTCTGTTCCGGAAATGCCGCGGCCAGCACCGCGAGTGACGAAAGGGGCCAACAACACAGGCGCGCAGATTGGCACCACATGGCCCTGACAACTAGTTCTCTCATATCAGCGATGGTCAACCCGACATCAGAAACAACTTAGCAAACAAAGTCGCTCGGAGACTGTTTGTAAATCCGGTTGAGCTCATGCTGTCAGGGCGAAGCCGCACCGCCTTCAACTTCGGCACATCCAGACACCGGCAAGGCCGCAAGAGCAACCGCCGTGAACCCCGGCCGGCGGATGTCCAACTTGCCTCCGAGTGCGCTCACGGCAGGTCGCCGCGGCCTGGCCGCGCTAGCGCTGTGAGATCGGCACGAACTGGCGTTCGAGAGGCCCGATGTAGACCTGGTGGGGCCGCCCGATGCGGGTGGCGGGGTCGAGCAGCATCTCGCGCCACTGCGCGATCCAACCGGGCATCCGGCCGAGGGCGAACAGCGGGGTGAACATCTCTGGACCAAAGCCCATCGCCTTGTAGATCAGCCCCGTGTAGAAGTCGACATTGGGGTAGAGGCGTCGTTCGATGAAGTAGTCATCTCCCAGCGCAATCTCCTCCAGGCCGAGCGCGATGTCGAGCAGGGGGTCGGCCGCATCGAGCGCCGCCAGGACGGCGTGGGCATGCTTCTTGACGATGGCCGCCCGCGGATCGTACGACTTGTAGACGCGGTGCCCGAAGCCCATCAGCCGCTCGGAATCGTTGCGATCCTTGGCGCGCGCCATGAACTGCCGCACCGACTGCCCGCCAGACTTGATGCGCTCCAGCATCGCCAGCACCGCCTCGTTCGCCCCGCCGTGCAGCGGGCCGGACAGCGCGTTGATGCCGGCGGCCACCGAGGCGTAAAGGGTGGCGCCCGC
>WRIF01000026.1 GCA_009782865.1 Promicromonosporaceae bacterium | reverse complement strand
AGTCCGCACCCGCCCCCGCCGGGCCGCTGCGGAGGCGAACGCTGCTGACAGCAAGGCCCCTCAGTTCAGGGAAGCGGCCTCCGGCACGCTGCCCAAGATGCCGTCCATGCCGGATATTTACGGCAGGCCCGAACCCCGCCTCGATCAGGACAACGGAAAGCCCCGGCTTACGATAAATGAGCTCATCCGCCTTAACATGATCGACCTTCGCGACCTGGCGGCGGTGTATAATATCTCCCACGATGACATGGTTTCGCTTAAAAAGCAGGAAATCATTTTCACCCTTTTAAAAGCCCACACCGAGCGGGGAGGCATCATCTATGCCTACGGTTCCCTGGAAATTCTGCCTGATGGCTACGGCTTTTTGCGGAGCCCCCAGAATTCCTATCTCCCCGGGCCCGACGACATTTACATCAGCCCCAGCCAGATACGGCTTTTTGCCCTCAAGACCGGGGACACGGTCTACGGCCAGATCCGCAGCCCCAAGGAAGGGGAACGCTTCTTTGCAATGCTCCGGGTAGAAACGGTAAACTACGACGACCCAACAGTGGCCCAGAACCGCATTCCATTTGACAACCTAACCCCCCTGTACCCGGATGAGAAACTGAATCTTGAAACCGTCACCGAAGGCGTCAGCGAGCGGATCATCAACCTTTTCTGTCCCATCGGCAAAGGCCAGCGGGCCCTCGGTCGCGTCCTCGGAGCGGAGCAGCGCCGGGTAGGTCTCCAAGACGCCGGAACGCATGTGGGCGAAGCCCTCGGCCACTGTCATCTCGCTGGTGGCCCGGACAATCTCCTTGATGGCGCTCACCGACAGCGGCGCACTGGCCTTAATCTGCTCGGCGAGGTTGCGGGCGGCGTCCAGCAGGTCCGCGGGGGGCACGACGGCATTGACCACGCCCCAGCGCAGCGCCTCCTCGGCGCCCATCACCCGGTTGGTCATCAACATCTCGTTGAGGATGGCCGGGGGCAGGATCTTCGGCAGGCGCAGGATGCCACCGGAGTCGGGCACGATGCCGATGGCGGCCTCGGGCAGGGCGAACTTGGCGTTCTCCGAGGCGACCACCATGTCGCAGGACAGGGCCAGCTCGAACCCGCCACCGACGGCGTAGCCGTTGACGGCCGCGATGACCGGCTTGTTGATGTCGAAGAACTCGGTCAGGCCGGCAAAGCCCGTCGGGCCGAAGTCGGCGTCGGGAGCCTCGCCCTCGGCGGCCGCCTTCAGGTCCCAGCCGGCCGAGAAGAAGCGCTCGCCGGCGCCGGTGACGATGGCCACCCGCAGGGCGGGGTCGTCGCGGAACTCCTGGAACACCCGGCACATTTCCTGGCTGGTGGCGGCGTCGATGGCATTGGCCTTCGGCCGATCCAAGACGATCTCAAGCACTCCATCGTTGACGGTAGTGCGCAGTGATTCACTCATGAGGGGCAGTTTCCTTATCTATCGGGGCGACTGGGATTCAGGCGCCGGGGGGACAAGCAGACGTTTAGCGATCTTGCCGGTGGAGGTGCGGGGCAGGTCGGTAGAGACAATCACCTCGGAGGGCACCTTGTACGCGGCGATCCGGCCCGCAACAAAGCCGAGCACCTCTGCGGGGTCGAGCGTCTCGCCCAGGCGAGGGACGACGAAGGCCATCACGGCCTCGTCGCGAATCTCATCGGGCGCGCCGACGACGGCCGCCTCGGCCACCCCCGGGTGGGCCAGCAACTGTTCCTCGACCTCAAGGGCGGAGATGTTGCGCCCTGCCCGCTTGATGATGTCCGAGCTGCGGCCGGTGAAGAAGAACCAGCCATCGTCGTCCACGTAGCCGCGATCCCCGGTGCGGAACCAGCCATCGGGGGTGTAGGCCCGCGCCGTGGCCTCCGGGTCGCGGTAGTACTCCAGCATCATGGAACGACCCTTGTCGCCCTTGATCTGGATCTCACCCACCTCTCCGGCGGGCGCCTCGTGCCCAAAGGAATCGACCACGCGCGCCTGGTACCCGAGGCCCACCCGGCCAATCGACGGCCAGCGGCGCGGCCCGTGCGCGAAGTCCGTGATGACCCAGTTGATGGTCTCGGTCAGGCCGTAACAGTTGAGCAGCTGAGTGTTGAAGCGCCGCTCGAACTGTTCCTTGGCGTCGTCGTCGAGCGTGAGATAGTACTGCACGTCCCGCACCGCGTGGCGGGTCTCGTCCGGGTCCACCGGCTGCAGCAGCAGCGTCTTGACGATCGTGGCGACGGCCTGGATCAAGGTGGCGCGCTGCTCGCGCACCTGTCTCCAGAAGCGGCTGGCGCTGTACTGCTGGACGACGACCAGCTCGGCGGCCACCGTCAGAACTGGCATGAGCCCGGCGAGCTGGAAGTTGGAGTGCTCCATCGGCATGGTGGTCAACAGCCGGTCTCGGTCGGTCATCGCCATCTGCCAGTTGTGGTACAGCCCCGAGTGCAGGCAGTTGGCGTGCGTGATGACCACCCCCTTGGGGGCCGCCGTGGTACCCGAGGTGAACAACATCATCGCCGGGGTGTCGCTGGTGATCTTGACGTCCGGGGTGAAGATGGTCGGCTGCCCAGGGCACAGGCCAAGGCCAATCGTCCGGGCCGCGCCATCGGGCCGGGCGGCGCGCTCCCCCGGCCAGTCGCCGGCAACAAACAGGGTCTTGAGCCCGGTCTGGGTGGCGCTGGCCTCGGCCTTGTCTGCCACCACGATGGCGGCGTCGGCCGCACAGACCTTCCGGATGTGCTCAACCTCTTGGGGCTGATAGTCGCGGTTGATGGGAACCGCCACCGCCCCGATCTTGGCCAGGGCGAACATCGAACGCAGGAAGTCGACGCTGGAGGGCAGCTGCAGGATGACATTCTCGCCGGGCCGCACGCCGTGAGCAGACAGCAGGTTCGCCATCTGGTTGATCTCGTCGTCGAAGGCCCGGTAGGTGGCGCGGCGGACCGCCCCCTTCTGCTCGATGAAGGTCAGAAAGGGGCGATCCCCGCGCGCGGAAGAGAGCCAGGCCCAGAGGTCGTTGAGGGTCAGCGGGCCAACGCTGTCAACCATTGGAGGCGTACCTTTCGCGGGGTGAGGACTATGGCTGGGGGCGGGGGTCAGTCAGCGAGGCGGATGAGCCCGGCCTCGACCAACTCAGCGATCTGCTCCTTGGTCACCCCGGCGGCGGTCAGGACGGCCTCGGTGTCCTGGCCGAGCTTGGGCATCGGGCGCCAGATCTTGCCGGGGTTGCGGGCAAACTTCGGGAAGATGTTGATGCCCTTGACCGGCTTGCCCTCGTTGGTCTCCCACTCGATGATGTTCTCGCGCAGCTGGAAGTGCTCCAGGCCCTCCAGGTCGCGGACCTCGT
This sequence comes from Promicromonosporaceae bacterium, assembly GCA_009782865.1. Lineage (GTDB taxonomy): Bacteria > Actinomycetota > Actinomycetes > Actinomycetales > Cellulomonadaceae > Xylanimonas. Next base: position 7,533 of record WRIF01000026.1, on the reverse strand, counting down.
TGATGATGCCCACGGCGATGGCCTGCGGGGAGAACAGCTCGTCAACCTCCGCGGCCGTCTTGGTCAGCAGGAAGGCCTCCAGCTTCTCCTCGATGAGCGCGGCCTGCGGCCCGTGCTTCCACAGGGCGGTGCTGCCCTCTGGGTAGTCCTCGGTGCCCCACAGGTGGCCCAGGCCGATGGTGCGCAGCAGGAACTCGTTTTGCGGGGCTCCGTAGCAGATGATCGAGACGAAGCCGTCGGCGCAGGCGTACTCACCGATGGCGCAGAGGTTCTGGTTGCGGGGGCCGGGGCGGTCGTATTCGATGCCCTCATTGAAGTAGTCGACCATGTAGTAGGCGCCGATGCGCAGCATCGCCTCGTACATGGCGCAGTCGATCGACTCGCCCTCGCCGGTGGCCTTGGCCTTGTGGAGGGCGGCCAGGGAGGAAGAGGCGACCATCATCGCGGTGAAATAGTCGGCGCCGTAGGGGCCGGGGGCCATCGGCTGCTCGGGCAGGCCATTCTGGGCCAGGTAGCCCATGTAGGCCTGGACCGTGCGGTCGTAGGCGGCGCGGTTGACCATCTTCTCCTCGCCGGTGTGGCCGTAGCCCGAGACGTGGCAGATGACCAGGTCGGGCTTGTGCTCCCAGAGCAGTTCATCGGTAAGGCCGCGGGCGGCGTAGACCGGTCCCTTCGAGGACTCGATGAAGATGTCGGCCTGCTCGATCAGCTTCAGGAACGCCTCGCGGCCCCCGGGCTTGAACGGGTTGATGGCCACCGAGCGCTGGTTGCGGCGCTCCACCTCCTTGATCCAGGCCGTGTCGCGCATGGAGTCTCCCACGCGCGTGTTCTCCAGCCAGATCACGTTGGCACCCCACTCGGCCATCAGCGCCGCGGCCGTCGGCGCCGCGATCTCGATGGCGGAGTAGACGACGGTGACACCCGCCAGGGGGCCGAACTTGGGAACCTCGGTGGCGATGGCCTCGGGCTGTGCGGTCACGATTTTCTCCTAGATGGTCAGGTAGGGGTCGGTGGTCAGTTCGCGTGCCGGGAGTAGAAGGCGGCGGCGCCCTCAAAGGCGGCGACGGCCTCATCCAGCTGCCGGGTGTAGTGCAGGAATCCGTGCAGCACGCCCTCGAACATGGTCAGCTCGTTGGGGGTGCCCTGCCTGGTCAGCAGGGCCGAGAGGGTGACGGAGTCGTCCTTGACCGGGTCGAGGTCGGTGGCCGCCAGGTAGCAGGGCGGAACCGGTGACAGGTCGGCCGCCAGCTGGTCGAAGAGGGGGTGGCGCGCGTCGTCGGGCGTCGCCAGGTATTGAGACAGGTAGAACTCCAGGTCGGCGCGGGACATGCCGTCCCAGGGGCCGCCAAGGAGGCGACGGCCAGGCGAGTCGATCAGCCCGTAGACGCCGTAGAACAGCAGCAGGCAGCGCGGCCTGACCGCCGAGCCGCGCTCGGCGAGGCGGAGGGTGGCGGCCAGGGCGAGATGGGCGCCGGCCGAATCGCCGGCAAAGGAGAGGTTGGTGCCGTCGACGCCGAGCTCCGAGGCGTGGGCCGCGACATGCTCGGCCACGGCCACGGCCTGCTCGATCGGCACCGGGAAGCGCGCCTCCGGGGCGAGGCTGTAGTCCACCCCCACCACCACGGCCCCCGTGTGGTGGGCCAGGTTGCGCATCACCCGGTCGTGGGTGTCCAGGTCACCGAGGATCCAGCCGCCGCCGTGCAGGTAGACGATGACGGCTGGGTTGGGCGCGCCGGTGGGGCGGTGAAACCGCACCCGGATGGGGCTGTCGAGCGTGTCGACGACCCCATCCGAGGTGACCAGCATCTGCGGGCCACCCTCGTTCCAATGGGCGCGACCGGTCCGGTAGTCGAGCCGCATGCCCGCGAAGTCGTCGGCCGCCCGCTGGGGGGAATCCGCCGACTCGACGGTCTGGAAGTCGAGGATGTCTCGCATCTGGGCGGTGAGCCGGTCGAGGACCGGCACCGCGTCAGGCTGGCTGAGGGAGGGCATGGGCTACACCAGGGCTCCGGCGAGCTCTTCGGCCTTGGCCTTCTTGCGCGAGATGCGCAGCACCCCGTAGGACGCGATGATGCCGACGACTGCCACGCTAACCACCACCCAGAAGATCTGCTGGAAGGCGTTGTCGCGGGTGCCGGCCTCGAAGTCGTCCACCCAGCCACCGAAGATGATGTCACGGAAGGTGTCGGGCAGGAAGCCAACCAGCGAGAGGACGCCGGTGGCGGCGCCAAAGATGGGCGTCGGCACGCGGGCCTCGGTCAGCTGGCCGGAGGCGATGTAGAACTGGGCGAGGGTGAAGAAGGCCATCACCAGCACGATCACGGCGGCCAGCACGGCGGTGCCCGCGCCCCACGGCACGAAGATGAAGACGAGCAGGATGCCGATCACGATGGTCGAGATGCCCATGATCATCTTGGAGGTGGAGCCAACGATCTTGGTGAGCGTGCCACCGACCGGGCCGGAGATCACCCCGACGCCGTAGGAGCGCAGGTTGGCGATGTTGGTGGCGATCACAGTGGAGGCCAGGACCGGGCCCATGGTCAGCCACTGGGTGGTGTAGGTCATGGACGTGTTCACGAAGTAGACGGAGAACATGGTGACCGCGGCGAAGATGACGGCCGGGTTGCGCAGCGCCTGCCAGAACTCCGAGAGCGACACTCGCGCGGCGTTCGGGTCGAACTCGTTGTCGAACTTCGGGACAAACAGCAGGGACAGGACACCCATCACGGCGATGATCGAGCCGACGACGATGAGCAGCACGCGCAGGAAGTTGGCCTCGTAGCCCTCACCGTAGGTGCGCAGGATGATCTGGGCGATGCCGTTACCGATCGCCAGGCCAGCCAGGGCGAAGAACATGTACGACCAGCCGATGCGGCTCTGGTACTGGTCCTCAGCAAACAGCAGGCGCACCAGCTTGAAGCGGGTGCCCCACCAGATGAGGATGGTGGTCACACCGAGGGCGATCATCAGCAGGATCATCACGCCAAACGAGGGCAGGGTGGCGTAGACGAACAGCAGGGCCGCCGTCGAGAGGTAGCCGATCCAGCTGAGGGTCCGCATGCGAATCTTGTCGGCAAGGATGCCGGCGGGCAGGTAGCAGACCAGGGCCGTGATGGCGTAGGCCGACATCAGCTGGCCCAACTGCTGGTTGCTAATGTCCAGGGCCGCCACCATCTGATCGGGGAACACCCACCTGAGGTAGGGGATGTAGTACATGATCGAGGATCCGGCGGACACCAGGGCGAGCAGCAGCCAGCGGCGGGTGGTGCTCATACCCCGGTAGTTCACTTCATTTTGCAACGATGGCACGTTAATGCTCCTTGACAGTGTGATTGGTTTGTTTACAAATGTAGGTACTGCGGAAAATCAGTGGTCTATTCCTCGTTGACCGCGTGGAGGCCGCCGTCGGCAAAGACGACGTCGCCGGTGGTCATCGGGAACCAGTCGGAGAGCAGGCCGACCACCGAGCGGGCGACGGGCTGCGCGTTCTTGGGGTCCCAGGGCAACGGAATCTTGTGGGAACCGGCGGCCATCTGCTCCTCGAAGCCGGGAACGCCCAGGGCGGCGGGGGTCAGGATCGAGCCGGCGGACACCAGGTTGCAGCGAATCTCGTCGCGGCCGAGGTCGCGCGCCATGTACCGGTTGGTGGCCTCCAGGCAGGCCTTGGCGACGCCCATCCAGTTGTAGTCGGGCCACGCGAAGCGGGAGTCGTAGGTGAGCCCGACGACGGCCGAGCCGGCCGGCATGAGTGGCTTGGCGGCGGAGACCAGCGCCTTGTAGGAGTAGGCGGAGGTGCGCAGGGCCTGCGAGATGCGGTCCCACTCGCCGGTGGGGTCGTTGTCAAACATGTTGCCGCCCATGACGGTGCGGTGGGCGAAGGCAATCGAGTGGACGACGCCATCGATCCGGTCGAAGCCGACTTCCTTCAGGCGTTGGGGGAGGCTTGCCAGGTGCTCGTCGTTGGTGACGTCGAGCTCGACCACAGGCGGCGTGGTCGGCAGCTTGGCGGCGGCCTCCAGCGTCAGGTCCATGGCGCGCTCAACCGAGGACAACACCACATTGGCGCCCGCCTCCTGCGCCACCTTTGCCACCTGGAAGGCGATCGACGCATCGGTGCGAATGCCGGTCACCAGCACATTCTTGCCTTGAAGCAACTGCATGAGATTCCTTGCGGTCTGGGGTGATCCCACGGATCACTACTTTGTGTACGGCGTCATCCTACTCCGGCCTCGTGGGTGCTTGAAACCGTCGCAGATCGCTGACCAGGGCAGGGATCGAGCCGCCCGCCTGCTTCCCCCTGCCGCCCGCCCTGCCGGCGGGCTCGATGCCCCCGCCGATAGCGGCTAGGCTCGCGCCATGCGCGCGCTTGCCCAGAGACTGATCACCGCCGCCGAACTGAACGGCTTTAGCGGGGTGATCAGGGTAGATGGTGCCGACGGCAAGGCCACGGAGGCCGCGTTTGGGTTGGCCGACCGCGCCCACGGCGTGCCCAACACCCCTGACACCCGCTTCGGCACGGCCTCCATCACCAAGGCGTTCACGGCGCTGGCGGTGGCCGCCCTGGTGGACGACGGTCGGCTCGCGTTCGACGATCCCGTCCGCCCGATCCTGGGGGCGGACCTGCCGCTGATCGACGACGGCGTCACCGTGCGGCACCTGCTGAATCACACCTCCGGCATCGGCGACTACTGGGACGAGTCCGTGGCGGCCTCACCCGTGACCTATTCGGTCCCGACGGCCCTGCTGACCGATGCCGAACAGTTTCTGCCCGTCCTGGCCGGGCACCGGCAGGTCAGCGCGCCGGGGAGGGTGTTCAAGTACAACAATGGCGCCTTCTGCGTGGCCGCCCTGGTGGCCGGGCGGGTCAGCGGCACCCCGTTTCACGAGCTGGTCGAGGCCCGCGTGTTCGGCGCGGCCGGGATGACCCGCTCGGCCTTCCTGCGGCAAGACGAGCTGCCGGGGGATGCCGCCCTGGGCTACCTGCACCCCACGGGCCTGCGCCACAACGTGCTGCTGGTGGCGGTGCGCGGCGGAGGCGACGGCGGCGCCTACACCACCGCGGGCGACCTGACCAAGTTCTGGCGGGCGCTGCTATCTGACCGAATCGTCAGCCGCGAACTGCGCGAGGAGGTGCTCACCCCCACCACGCCCGCCCCGATGGGAGCGGGCGACCGCCCGTATGGACTCGGCTTCTGGCTCGGCCCCGACTACATGCTCCAGGGGGGCGACCGGGGCGTGTCCACCTGGACGCAGTACAACCCAGAAAGCGGGGCCATCGTGACCCTGCTCTCCAACGTCTCTGAGGGAGTCTGGCCGCTCCTTGCCGGCTAGCACTGCCGACTGGCCGCGTGCGCCGGGGTCACCCGCGAGGGCGTGGTCTACGGCGTGCTGCGCACCGCGCAGGGCCTCCGGGTGCAGGCGTCGGACACCCTGCAGCCGACCAGCTTCACCGGCGACCTCGGCATCGAACTGTCAGGCCAGCCCGCAGACCTCGACTACCTCAAGGCCGCCTTCGCGGCCCTGGCCGAGGGCGGCACCATCGCGGTCCCGTTTGTCGAGGCCGCCTGGGGCGGAGGCGACTGGTGGGGCCTGCTCACCGACAAGTTCGGCGTCACCTGGAACGTCATGACCTTCCCGGAGGGCAAGTACCTGTAGCGCTGCCTCCTGGCGCGCGGTGAGCGATCAGCCAGTGACAGGGCTACCGGCGGCGAGGGCGTCCTGCTGGAATGGGGCCCATGCCACGCCTGCGAAAGATTGTCCTTGCTCTGGTCAGCGCGCTGACGGCCGGCCTGCTGCTGGCCCCACCCGCGAGCGCCGCCTGGCCGGGGGAGGGTGGGGCCTGCCCGCCGCCCGATGGCGCGGCGGTGATCGCCCGCTCCAAGCAGTGGGTGGGGCGCTGGTACGGCACCACCTCTACCGATTCGGTGCGATTTGTCCGCGACCTGCTGGGCTCGTTCGGGGCCAGCGGCCCGCTCTACGGCCTGCAGACCCTGCCCGAATGGGAGGCGTACTTCCGGCAGAACGGGCTGTGGATGTCCAAGGCGGAACTGGCGGGGCGGCGCCCTCCCGGCGGGCGCACCATCGTGTTCATGTCGGGCGACTACCCGGAGAGGGGCATCCCGCGCATCGGCATCCTCTATTACGACGACGCGCGGCGCCCGGCCGGGAACGACGACATGGGCGAGCGTATGGTCGACCGCAACGGGCGGGTGGCCGGCCGACACCACAAGGCCGATGTCTACGGCTACGGCTTCCTGCCGTGGGCCTGCGCCGCCCCGCCCGTCGTCGAGCCGGCTCCGCCTCCCCCGCCGGAGCCGCCGCGGCCGGGGAATCGTTACCTGCTGCGCAACCTGAACAACGCCGGGGGCGCCCACCACGATTTCACCTTCGGCCGGGCCGATGACGCGATCCTGGTCGGGGACTGGGACGGCAGCGGAGTGGACACGATTGCGGTCCGCCGCGGCAACCAGATTGTCCAGGCCGTCGGCAACCACCCGGGCTCCGGGACCACCGTGGCCTCCTTTGGCCGCGCCGGAGAGACGATCTACGTGGGCGACTGGGACGGCGATGGCACGGACACCTTTGCCATCCGGCGCGGCAACCTGATCCACCTCACCAACAACCCGCGCGGCGGGGTGGCCGAGCAGACCTTCTCCTTTGGCCGCGCCGGGGACGAGTTGCTGGTGGGCGACTGGAACGGCAACGGGATCGACACGTTCGGGATTCGCCGCGGCAACCAGATCTTCCTCACCAACCAGCAGTACGGCACCGGCCAGGCCGACGTCCCGCCGTTCACCTACGGGCGCACCGGTGACACGCTGCTGGTTGGCGACTGGAACGGCAACGGCAGCGACACGGTGGGCATCTGGCGCGACGGCATGTTCTACCAGAGCAACTCGCTGGGCGGCGGCCAGGCCCACTCGGTCTTCCGCTTCGGGCGGGACACGGACCTGCCCGTGGTGGGTAACTGGAACGGAGCAGGCGGCGACTCGATTGGGGTGCGCCGCAACGGCTAGCCGTCGATCAACGGCTGCCACCTCCGCCCCCGAGAACGGATTCTCCTAGGCTGGGGACAGCCCCAGGAGGTTCCGCCATGATCGTGCGTCGCAATGTGCCCCCGTCGTCTCCCCTCCTTCCGCGCCACTGGGCGCGCCTGGCGGTCGGCGCCGCCGTGGCCGGCCTGCTGGCGGTGCCGTTGACCGTGGCCAATGCCGACGAAGGCCCAGGCGGCAAAGGCATAGCCCAGGAGCCGGGCGCCGAGGCGGCCGAGGGAGCGGCGGCGGACGGCGAACCGAGCCTTCCGGCCTCCCCCTCCGCTCCCGACGGCGATGGCCTGCCCGCCGGCGACGAGGCGAAAGGGCCCGCCGGCGACGACACGAATAGTGACGACACAATGGGCAACGGCGCCGGGAGCGATGACACGGCCGGTGATGACACAGTGGCCGACGCCCCGGGCGACGGCGCGGCTGACGGAGCGGTTGACGGGGTGGTTGACGGGGGGGTTGACGGGGTGGTGGACGGGGGGGTTGAGGG
>WRIF01000025.1 GCA_009782865.1 Promicromonosporaceae bacterium | reverse complement strand
ATCCTTGTAGGTTCGTTACTTCCGCCTGTCACAGACAGGAATGCAAGACTTCTTCCGAAAGAGTTGATCTCCCGTGGCTAACCCCACCCCTTCGCATGACCCCGCGGCCGACCAGCGCGCCGCAACCACTCCCCGCCCGACGGCGAAGACCCCGGCGGTGGCCAAGTACTCGGCCGGCCTTCTGATAGTGATCCTGCTGTCATACATCATGGTCGGCTTCCCCGACGGGGCGTTCACCGTCTCCTGGGTGGCCATGGCCGAAGAAAACCCAGGATTCACCACCGCCCACACCGGCTGGATCCTGGTCGGCTACTCGGTCACCTACACCCTGGCCGGCATTCTGTTGGGCCGCCTGAACCGGTGGTTCAAGCTGCAGGGCATCTACTTCGTCGGCCTGGTGATCATGGCCGCCGGCTTCGTGGGCCTCGCCCTGTCACCCTCGTTTGCCTGGAAGCTGACCACCATCACCGTCTACGGGCTGGGCACCGGCTTCATGGCCTCGTCCATGAACTCCTACATGGCCAAGCACTTCACGGCCAAGCACAACAACTGGATGCACTTCTTCTGGGGCATCGGCGCCACCCTGTCGCCGCTGCTGATGGGCCAGATCATGAACGTGCCGGGCCTGTCTTGGCGCATCGGCTACTTCGTCATCGTCGGTGTGATGGCCATCGGCGGCTCGATGCTGCTGTGGTCCTTTGGCCGCAAGATGTGGATCAACGAGGACGCCTCCCCCGTCGAGGAGCTGACCGCGGCCAACCCCTCCGACTCTGCCGGCCCGTCGTCGGCCCCGGGCGGGGGCCGCCGCTACCTGACCAAGCGCTGGCACCAGATGGTGGAGATTCTCACCTTCTTTTTCCTGGGCGGCACCGACTACACCATCGTGTTCTTCGCGGGGGTGGCCGTGGTCAACATGGGCCTGGTCGACAGCATCGAGCAAACCCTGCTGTTCTCGACCGTGTACTACGCGCTGATGACCGCTGGCCGCCTGGTGGCCGGCTCGCTGACCCGCTGGTTCAACGAGCTGTGGATCATCCGCGCCTCGGTGCTGATTGCCGTCACCGGCATCTTGGTGTTGGCCTTGACCGGCAACATCGTCGGAATGGCGATCTCGGGCCTGGGCCTGGCGCCGCTGCTGCCGACGCTGGTCTCCGACTCGGCGCACCGGTTCCGCCCGGCGATCCTGCCGAAGATTGTCGGCTACGAGCTGGCCGCCTTCGGCGCGGGTATCGCCGCCCTGTTCTTCCTCACCTCGCAGGTGCTCACCTGGGTGGCCGACTACGTCCCGGGCTACGTGCTGGGCACGGACGGCGTGTACGCCTCGGGAATGATCGCCCAGAACCCGCGCGCGTACGTCTGGCTGTTCCCGCTGGCCGCCTTCTTTGCGCTCGCCGTGTTCGTGTGCAACGAGATCCTGGAGCGCGCCTCCTCCCGAGCGCAAGCAGAACCTTCCTGAGGTCAACGTCTCGAGGTGAGCGTCTCGGGGTCCCCGCGAAGTATTCGAGCGTGAGCGAGAAACTTCGTGGGGTGAGCGTCTCGGGGTCCCCGCGAAGTATTGCGCGTGAACGCGCAAACTTCGCGGGGTGTCTTCGTGGGGTAGCTTCAGTAGCGCCGCAGTAGGCCCAGCAGGTGCTCGATGAAGGCCGGGCGGTCGACGGTCTCCACCAGGTGCGCATTGGGGGCGGCCGCCTTCTTGTCGGAGTAGCGGTCGGTGACCGTCATGCCCCGGCTGGCCTCGCCCTGGGTCTCCACCCCCATCCAGCAAGCCGCGGCGGTGAACGACGACGGGTGGCCGGGCGCGGCGGTCTCGGCGGCGAATAGCACCGCCGCCGGGTCGTGGAGTGCCGCCCCTCGCCCCCCGGAGTAGTGCTCCACCAGGTCCAGGTACCTTCCGATCACCTCGGCCCACAGGTCGGTGGCCGGCGACCCCAGCGCAGCGACCTCGGCCAGTTCCGCGCGGGTGAGGTAGCACTCATGGGTGACATCGAGCGGCAGCACCCACACCGGCACGCCCGAGTGCAGCACCCGCTCGGCCGCCTCCGAGTCCACGTAGGCGTTGAACTCGGCCGCCGGCGTGGTGTTTCCGGCCAGCACCCCGCCGCCCATCCACACGATGCGCCGCAGGTACCTGGGCAGGTCGGGGTAGGCCGCGAGCGCCGTGGCGATGTTGGTGAGCGGCCCGACGGCGATCACGTCCAGGCCGCCGACATCACCGTGCGGGCCCGCCGGCTCATCATCGAGTGAGTCCGCGGGCGCGTACACCTTCCTTGGGGCCGCCTCGGAAGGGGCAACGGCGGCCCGTCGCACCTCGCCTGCCGCCACGGCCTCCTCCCAGATGACCTGCCAGGCCGGGCGCGGGTCGGCCTGCCGCAGGGAGCGGGGGATGTCGATCCCATACTTGCCGTCGGTGCCGTGCCACTCGGCGGCGGTGACCAGGTCGCGGGCCAAGGGCCTGGCGGCCCCGGCGGCCACCGGCACCTCCCAGCCGAGCAGCCCGGTGACATCGAGGGCGTTGCGCAGGCCTGCGGCGAGTTCGGTGTTCCCGGCGGTGACGGTGATCGCACGCACATCGAACGCCTGTACCTGGCGAGCCAGGATCAGGGCGGCGATGTCGTCGGTGCCTGGGTCGCAGTCGATGATGGTGGGAAGGCCGGGGCCGCTCATCGCTTGCCCCCTGCCAGCCGCTCCGAGTGCCGCCGCACGGCGGTGACGATCAGTTCCACGTAGGCCTCCCGATCTATTCCCATGGCCACCTCCGCGTTCGGGGCGCGGCCCGTCGAGCCGTACACGTCTCCAATGGTCGCGCCGCGCGCGTACTGCCCGGCGGTCTCCACCTGCACGAACATCTCTTGAGTCTGCAAGATCTCCGGGGCGATCAAGGCCACCACCGCCACCGGGTCGTGTACCGGGGCGCCCGCGTAGCCCAGGGCGTGGTGGAACTCGTAGAAGAAGTGCAGCCAGTCGGCAACCACCTCGGCAAACGGGCCGCCCACGGCGCGCACCGCCTCGAAGTCTTCCGGCAGGAACTGGGCGCGCTCCGTGACGTCGAGCCCGGCCATCTTCAGCGGCAGGCCCGACTCGAACACAATCTTCGCCGCCTCCGGGTCGACCAGGATGTTGAACTCCGCCGCCGGGGTCCAGTTGCCGCGCTGGATGCCGCCCCCCATCAGCGAGATTCCGGCGATGCGGGCGTGCAGCTCGGGGTGGGCAAGCAGGAGGGCGGCGACGTTGGTCAGCGCGCCGGTCGGCACCAGCCACACCGGCCGGGAAGCGGAGCGCAGCAGCCGCGCCATCAGCTCAACCGCCGTCTCCTGCACCGCCTGCACCGCGGGCTCGGGCAGCTCCGGACCATCGAGCCCCGACTCTCCGTGCACCGATGGCGCCACGATTGGTTCGGCCACCAGCGGGCGGGAGGCGCCCGCGGCCACCGGCACGTCGGTCCGGTCTAGCAGGGTCAGGATGCGCAGCGTGTTGTAGGTGGTCTTCTCGAGTGGCGCGTTACCGCCCACGGTGGTGATGCCCAGCACCTCTAGGGTCGGGGCGGCCAGGGCGAGCACCCAGGCGATGGCGTCGTCGTGCCCGGGATCTCCGTCGAGGATCACCGGGACCGGCGACGCGCCCGCGCCGGGGGTAGAGGGGTCGATCATGTCAGGCCTCCGGCAGTAGGTCGGCTGGGCAGGGGTAGGCGGGCTGGGTTCCCCGCTTGGTCACCGCGAACGCCCCCACCCGGTTGGCGTATTGCGCGGCCTCGACCAGGCCATCGCCCTGGGCCAGGCGGAAGGCGATCGCCCCGACGAAGGCGTCGCCGGCGCCGGTGGTGTCTACCGCGGTAACGCGGGGCGCGGGAACCGACTCCACCCGCATCAGGCCGCGCGTTCCGGCCTCTGCCACCAGCGCGCCGGCGGCGCCCTGCGTGACGATCACCGAGGCCACCCCGGCGGCCACGAGGGCGCGGGCGAGGGTCTCGTCGTCGTCATCGTCGCTGGGAGCCACGCCCAGGGCCTGCAGGGCCCCCCGGGCCTCGTGCTGGTTGACGATCAACGGGTCGGCGCGGAGCACGGTGTCGGCGTCGAGGGGGGCGACCGGGGCGAAGTTGAGGATCACGCGCCCGCCGGTGGTGCGCGCGGCCTCGGCGAGCGCCGCTGTGGGAATCTCGCACTGCAGCACCAACACCCGGGCGTCCCGCACCAGGGCCCCTGCCTGGCGCACCAGGCGAGGCGTGACCGCCTGGTTGGCGCCGGGCACGACGACGATCGAGTTCTCCCCCGCCTCATCGACCGTGATGAGCGCGATGCCGGTAGGGCGGTCGACCCTTATCAGATGCTGCAGGTCGACGTCGGCTCCAACCAGTCCGGAGAGCGCCGGTTCGGCAAACTGGTCGTTGCCCACCGCGCCAACCATTGCCACCACCCCGGGACGGTCGGCCAGGCGGGCGGCGGCGACGGCCTGGTTGGCCCCCTTGCCGCCGGGCAGCATGACCAGGTCGTCGCCCAGCACGGTCTCCCCTGGAAGCGGATGCCGGCCTACCCGCGCCAACATGTCCACGTTGATCGAGCCCACCACCACTATGTCCACCATGCTTATCCCCCTCGAATGCGATCTTGGCCCCGAGTCTACCGACACCACGGCCGTCGACAAGCCCCTGCCTCCACCCGGGCGAGGCTGGCTGCGAAATCGTCCCGTTCCGGGGATCATCCCCCGTCGGTAGCGGTCGAATGGGGCGCTGGCCCCCATCCCCTGGCAAGCAACAACGGGGGTTGGTTCCGTTCTGCCACCTATCCGGGGACCAACCCCCGTCAGTGGTTCGAGGGGGCGGGTCAGGTGAGGCGGCGCGTCACCCGACTAAAGGGTGGCCGGACGGCTGTGCGGTCTGGTTGCTCGGTAGGCTGGGACGATGCCAGCACCAGAGTCCCTGACCCTGTCCCAGGCGCGCCGAGTGGCCCTGGCCGCCCAGGGGCTGGCCCGCACGGGCGCGCCTGGACGCGGGGAACCGGGGATCCGGCAGGCCACCGAGGTGGCCCGCCGCCTGGGGGTCATCCAGATCGACTCGGTCAATGTGCTGGCCCGCGCCCACCTCATGCCGCTCTATTCGCGGCTCGGCCCGTACCACACCGACCTCCTGGGGCGGATGTCTGGCCAGCGACCGCGGCGCCTGACCGAGGCTTGGGCGCACGAGGCCTCGTTCATTCCCGTGGAAACCTGGCCCTTGCTCGCCTGGCGGCGCGGCTCCGGCCGCGGGGACTGGCTGGCTGACCACGCCCAGCTCACCCCCGAGATCATCGAGGAGGTCCTCGAACTCCTCCGCCTTCACGGCCCGTGCACGGCGGCCGAACTCGACAGGCAACACGACACCCAGCACCCGAAGGCCGACTACTGGTCTACCCGCTGGTCCGCCGCCAAGGCGGCGTGTGAGGTCATGTTTGCCGATGGGCGCGTCTGCGTGGCCGGACGCTCTGTCACCTTCGAGCGCGTGTACGACGTCACGGAGCGGGTGTTGCCGCCAGCGGTGCTGGCCACCCCGATCCCGTCGGAGGCCGACGCCATTCGAGCCCTCTTGGAGATCGCCGCCCGCGCCCACGGGGTCGCCACCGAGCGCGACCTCAAGGACTACTTCCGGCTCGGGGGACGCGGCGGGGGCGGGGAACACCTGGCCCCGGCGCTGCGGGCACTCCTCGAGGACGGCACGCTCCGCCCGGTCGAGATCAAGGGGCTACACCCCGGAACTCAGGGCCCCGGCACCCCGCGCCCCGGCGGCCAGCGGGCCGAGCAGTGGTACCTCCACCGGGATGCTACCGTTCCCCGCCAGGCCAAGCGGCGCACCCTGCTGGCCCCCTTCGATCCACTGGTCTTCGAGCGCACCCGGCTGGAACAACTCTTCGGGATCGAGCATCGCCTAGAGATCTACACCCCGGCGGCCAAACGGCGGTGGGGGTACTACGTGTACCTGTTTCTCGACGGAGAACAGATCGCCGCCCGCGTCGACCTCAAGGCCGACCGCCAGGCGGGCCTGCTCCGCGTCCCGGCCCTCCACCTGGAACCGAGCGCGCGCCAGGCCGAGGGAGGCCCCGACGGGGTCCTGACCAGGCTCACCGCGGAACTGCGACAGTTGGCGGGCTGGCTCGGCCTCGCCTACCACCCGGAGTTACCGGCTCCCCAGTGGGACGCCTAGACTGACGCCATGAGCAGCAGCCCCGACCTCGACAAACTCCCCGATCCGGCCACCCTGGGTTACGAGGCCGCCCGCGACGAACTCGTCGCCGTCGTGCAGCGCCTAGAAGCTGGCGGCGAGCCGCTGGAGGATTCGCTCGCCCTCTGGGAGCGGGGCGAGGCCCTGGCCCAGCGCTGCCAGGAGTGGCTCGACGGCGCCCGGGAGCGCCTCGCCACCGCCCACGCCGCCCAGGGGCCGGCCGAGACCACCTGATCCGATGAGCGACTTCCGGATTGAACGCGACACGATGGGCGAGGTGCGCGTCCCGGCGGACGCCCTCTATGGCGCACAGACCCAACGGGCCGTAGAGAACTTTCCGATCTCGGGCCGCAGCCTGCCGTCCGAGTTTGTCTCCGCGCTCGCCTCCGTCAAGGCGGCGTGCGCCCGCGCCAACGGCGACCTGGGCGTGCTCGATGCCAGCCTGGTTCAGGCCATCACCGTGGCCGCCGCGCGGGTAGCGGACCAGGCAACCGACCCCGCCTTTCAACGCAACTTCCCCGTAGACGTCTACCAGACCGGCTCGGGAACGTCGTCGAACATGAACATCAACGAGGTGCTGGCCCGCCTCGCCACCCAGGCCCTGCGCCAGGAGGCGGACGCAGGCCAGGCGCCCGCCGTGCATCCCAATGATCACGTCAACGCGAGCCAGTCGAGCAACGACGTGTTCCCCTCGGCCATCCATGTGGGCGCCACGCGCGCGACATCACACACGCTCATCCCCGCCCTGCGGGCCCTGGCCACCTCCCTGCGCGCCAAGTCCGCCGAGTTCGCGGAGGTAGTCAAGGCGGGTCGCACGCACCTGATGGACGCCACCCCGGTCACCCTCGGCCAGGAGTTCGGGGGCTACGCGGCAGCCATCGAACACGGGATCGAACGCCTGGAGGCGGCCCTGCCGCGGGTGGCGGAACTGCCGCTGGGCGGCACGGCGGTCGGCACCGGCATCAACACCCCGGCGGGCTTCGCACCGCTGGCCATCGGCCACCTCTCCGCGGCGCTGGGCCTGCCCTTCACCGAGGCCAGGGACCACTTCGAGGCTCAGGGGGCGCGCGACGGCCTGGTAGAACTCTCGGGCGCCCTGCGAACCATCGCCGTCTCGCTCACCAAGATCTGCAACGACCTGCGGCTGCTGGCGTCGGGCCCGAACACCGGGCTAGCGGAGATCAACCTGCCAGACCTGCAGCCAGGCTCCTCGATCATGCCCGGCAAGGTCAACCCGGTGCTGCCGGAGGCGATGCTCATGGTCTGTAGCCGGGTGATCGGCAACGACGCGACCCTCGCCTGGGCGGGCGCCTCGGGCACCTTCGAGTTGAACGTCCAGATCCCGGTGATGGGCTGCGCCCTGCTGGAGTCCATCGAACTGCTGTCCAACGCCTCCCGGCTGCTGGCAGCCCGCTGCATCAACGGCATCACGGCCAACCGGGAGCGCGCCCGGACACTGGCCGAGAGCTCGCCCTCCATCGTCACCCCCCTTAACCAGGTGATCGGCTACGAGGCCGCCGCCGAGATTGCCAAGCGGGCCGTCGCGCAAGGAATCACCATCCGCCAGGCCACCCTCGACCTGGGATACGTCTCCGACGGCCGAATCACCGCCGCCCAGCTGGACGAACTACTAGACGTCGCCTCGATGTACTAGCCGCGCCCCACAAAGTTCTTCGCTGCGGCTAGGTGGCGGACACGATCAGGTAGGCCAGGTAGACCAGATACGCGACGACCATGGTGAGGCCTTCGCCCCGGGATACCTTCTTGCCACTGAGGAAGATCGGCACCAGGGCGAGGGCCACGACCACCATCAACGGCATCGACACCAGGCGCAGCGACGGGGCCACCGCCGTCTGGCTGGGGCCAAACAGCAGGGAAGCGCCGAGGATCAGGGTTGGGTTCAACGCCGAGGAGCCGATGAGGTTGCCGACGGCGATGCCGGGGTCATGGTTGCGGATGGTCGCGGCGAGCGCGGTGGCCAGCTCGGGGGCAGACGTGCCGATCGCCACGATGGTCAGGCCGATGAGGTAGTTGGGCACCCCGAGCGTCTCGGCAATGCCGACGGCGCCATCGAGCATCCAGTCGGAGCCGAGGACAATCACGGCCAGCCCCACCGCTAGCAGCCCGATCTCCAGCCAGGCCCACCACCTCCCGGGGCGGGGCGGGGCGGCGGGCGCCTCCGCCAGTTCTGCGGCGGACAGGCCAGGATGGACCACGGACCGCCGTCGGGCGGTGACAATCACCACGGCGAGGTAGAGCAGGCCCACCGCCAGCAGGATCGCGCCGTCGACCAGGGTGAGGAAGCCCCCCAGAGCCAGCAGCCACACCAACAGAGAGAAGACGGTCATGGCCGGCAGGTCGAGCCTGAGCGTCGAGGAGCGGATGGCAACCGGCCGGATGAGGGCCAGCACACCAAAGACCAGCAGCATGTTGACGATGTTGGTGCCCACGATGTTGCCCAGCACCACGTCACCGACCCCGCGGCTCATGCCGTCGATGCCCACCACCAGTTCGGGGATGGACGTGCCGATGGAGACCACGGTCAGGCCGATGATTAACGGCGAGATGTGCAGGCGACGGGCCAGGGCGGTCCCGTTCTTGACGATGAGTTCGGCGCCGGCCATCAGGCCCAGGATGCCGGCCACCAGCAAGAAGACGCTCCACATGATCGACCCAGCCTACCGGGCACCGATCCCCGAAACCAGGCGAGCCCAGAATCAGACGATCCCAGGGTCAGGCGAGCCTAGATCCAGGCGGCCGGGTTGGCGAGCACGTCACCGAGCACCTCGCGCGCTCCCCCCACCATCGCGGCCGTCCGCCCGGCGCTGGCGGGCACCAAGGTCACCTCCGCGAACGCCGCCGACAGCACGCGCCGATTCAGCACCGCCAGCACGTCGTCGTGCAGCCACTCAAACAGGGAGCCGAAGATGCCGCCCAGCACCACGGCGGAGACATCGGTCAGGTTCACGAAGTCCGCGAGTGCCGAGCCCAAGGCCCGGGCCGCGCGGCCGACGGCCGCCGTGGCGGCTCCGTCATTGGCACGCAGGGCGGCGAGCAGGGCGGGCAGGCGCGAATCGATGGGCAGGCCGGCGGCGGTCATCAGGGCCTCACGTCCGGCGTACTGCTCCAGGCAGCCCCGGTTGCCGCAGGCGCACGGCGGCCCATCGGGGTCGATCAGGATGTGGCCAAGTTCGCCGTTCCAGCCGTGGTTGCCGAGAAACAGGTTGCGGTCGACCACCAGTGCCGCGCCGATGCCGACGTCGGCGGTGGCAAACAGGAAGGAGGACGGCACCTGGGTGGCAGGCTCAGCCATGGCGGCCAGCTTGGCCTCGTTGGCGACGCGCACCGGCAGGTGCCCCAGCCCCAGCAGTGGGACCGGGTCTAGGCCCTGCCAGCCGAGGTTGGGGGCCACCTGCAGCCGACCGGTGCGCACATCGACCAGGCCGGGCAGGGCCAGGGAGGCGCCCGCCACGCGCATCCCGGAACGCCGGGCCTCTTCGAGCAGTTCTGTGCCGAGCGCGCCGACGCGGGCGAGCACCTGTGCCGGGTTGGAGGAGCGGAAGGTGTCCCAGACCATGCGTTCGTCGATCACCTCGCCGGTGAGATCGAGCAGGGTGGCGCCGAGATAGGCGACGTTTACCTCCAGGCCGAGCCCTACCACCGAGCGCGGGGCGGTGGTCAAGGGCACCGAGGGGCGGCCCGCGCGGGCGGTGGCGATGGGGGCGCCTTCCAACAGCAGCCCGCCGGCCACCAACTGGTCTACCAGTGAGGACACCGTGGCGCGGGTCAGGCCGGTGGCCGTCGCGACGTCAGCGCGCGACATGGACACGGGGGCTTCGCAGACTACCTGCGCCACTAGGGAGAGGTTCGTCTCGCGGATAGAATGCTGTCCAGCTGCGGGCGCGGGGGTCGGCTGGCGCGAACTTGTGGACATAGCGGTTGACTGTAGCCGAAAATCGGGTAATAGTTTAGCCATGCAACAAAACCCGTTAGTCTACGGGTGCCGTCCGCAGCCAGCCGGCTGTGGCCAATCGTCTGGCGCAACTCCGCGCCCGTCACCCTTCACTCGATGAGGAGAGTACGCACAAGTGAGCGAGATCAAGTATTCGTTCGGCCTCTGGACCACCGGCTGGGAAGGTGTCGACCCCTTCGGCTCGGCCACCCGCCCTCCCCTCGACCCGGTCGAGAACATCCGCAAGCTCTCTGAGCTCGGTGCCCACGCCTTCACCTGGCACGACAACGACGTGTTCGAGATCGACGCCGACGAGGCCACTCGTCGCGCCAAGGTCGACGCCGTCAAGGCCGTCGCCGCCGAGACCGGCATGGTCTGCGAGATGGTGACCACCAACACCTTCTCCCACCCGGTATGGAAGGCCGGCGCCTTCACCTCCAACAACCGCGACATCCGCCGCTACGGCCTGCGCAAGGTGCTGAAGCAGGTTGACCTCGGTGCCGAGATGGGTGCCACCACCTTCGTGATGTGGGGTGGCCGCGAGGGCGTCGAGTACGCCAACTCCAAGGACCTGGGCTCCGCCCACGCCCGCTACGCCGAGGGCATCGACACCGTCGCCGCCTACATCAAGTCCAAGGGCTACAACATGCGCGTCGCCCTGGAGCCGAAGCCGAACGAGCCGCGCGGCGACATCTTCCTGCCGACCATCGGCCACGCGATCGCCCTGATCGACACCCTGGACAACGGCGACATCGTCGGCGTGAACCCGGAGAC
>WRIF01000024.1 GCA_009782865.1 Promicromonosporaceae bacterium | reverse complement strand
CACCGTCTACCTCGACGCGGGCGTGGTGGTCCACGGCCCGGCGGTCTCCGTGTACAAGTACTCGCCCATCGGCGCCGACCAGACCATCGTCTACCCGTACGGCGCGACCCCCACCCCCATCCAGGTGCGGTTCCGCGTGCAGAACATCGGCAACGAGCCCCTCGAGGACTTCACCGGCCGCGACCACACCTACGACGGTCCCGTGGTGCAGTGGGAGGGCTGCGAGGCCGTGGCGCCGGCGCCCGGCGACTGGGTGATCCCAGACCCGCTGCACCCGCTGCTGCCGCTGGAGGCGTCGCTGGACGACGAGCCCGTGGAGCGCCCGATCGTGACCAGCCTCGACGCGCTGCTGGCTGGCGTCACCCTGGAATCGGGGGAGTCCGTGACCTGCTACGGGACCCTGCAGATGGGGCTCAACGAGTTCCACCTCAACGAGGTCATCGTCTCCGGGCGCGGCAGCCACACCCAACGGCTCGTCACCGACCAGGGCCCCTGGCAGGTGACCGTCGAGGCCCCACCCGCCATGCTCGAACTGCCCATGGTGGGCGGAGACCAGACCTGGCTGGCCTGGGTGCTGTTCTCCACCATCGCCGTGGCGGGCGCCCTGGGGGCGCTCCACCACCTGAAGCCCAAGAAGCCCGGGGGTACCTCATAGGCCCCTTCGACCCAGCAATCCCGCAATACCACCAAGCAGTAACTTCAAAGCAGTACACCCAAGAGAAAGATGCAAAGATGACCATCCGTCATAACCTGCGCCGCGGCCTGGCCGCCGTCGCGACCCTGACCGGTGCGCTTGCCCTGGTGGCCACCGCCGCCGTGGCAAACCCCGGCGACCGCCCCCTGCTCGACCAGGACAGCGAGCTGATCAACGTCCTGCCCAACCCCGACGAGCTGGGCTCGCTGACCATCTTCAAGCTGGCCGCCCCCGTGGTCGAGTGCGAGATGGTTCCCGTTCTCGATGAGAACGAAGACCCCATCTACGGCGAGTACGAGGAGGTGTGCCCGCCCGCGGACGGCACCTACGTGGACCTCAGTGGAGTCTCCAACCGGCCGATTCGGGATGTCACTTTCGAGATCTGCCGCCACCCCGACATCGACCTGACCACCCGCGCGGGCTGGGCAGCTGCCCGCGACCTGACGCTGGCCGACATGCTCGCCCTGCAGGCCTCCGACGACCTGGTTGACTGTGACGACGCCACCACCGACGCCAACGGTCGCGTCCACTTCCCGGACCTCGAACTCGGCCTGTGGCTGGTGCGCGAGACGGCCACCCCGAGGGATGTGATCCCCGCGTCCCCGTTCGTCGTGGCCATCCCGATGACCGACCCCAGCGGCACCGAGTGGATGTACGACATCTACGTGTACCCGAAGAACGCGACGGTCGGTGGCGAGAAGGACCCCATCGACGTCGCGACCTACGCCGTTGGCGACAGGCTTGGGTGGATCATTCGGGTAGGCGTCCCCCATCACACCGACGACCCGCGCACCCTCATTACTTTGTTCCGCGTCATCGATGACCTTGATCCCCGCCTCGACCCGATCCTGACCGGTGAGCACGCCCCCGTGGTAGCCCTGTACCCCGTCCCCAGCCCGTTGCCCACCGGCGTGAACGCCGACGGCGAGCTCGACAACACGCTCGTCACGGCCACCTGGGACGCCCCCACCCGCGAGTGGACCTTCGACTTCACCGTGCTCGGCCGGGCCATGCTGGACAATCACGACATCGTGCCGGCTGGCTCGCAGGTTCACATCACGGTCAATACGGAGATTCTCTCCCTTGGCGACGGCGTCATCCCGAACAATTATCGTTTCTACCCGAGCCAGCGTCACTATGACGATGGCGATCCGATTGATGGCGACGGTGAGTCCCGTTACGGCGGCGTGGAGATCGTCAAGGTGGAGCGTGCCGAGTGTGTACGCCTCGTCGACGGTGACGGCAACCCCACCGATGAGTGCCAGCAGCGCCCCGTCCTGGACGCCGACGGCAACCCCACCGGCCAGTACGAGGATGTCCCCGTTTACCTGGCTGGAGCCACCTTCCAGGTGTTCCGCAACGCCGCCGACGCGGCCGCGCAGACCAACCCCATCGCGATCGACGGTGTTGACTACTGGACCACCGGGGCCGACGGCCGCGTGGTGATCGACGGCCTGCGCGCGTCCAACTGGGAAAACGGCGAGGAGATCATCGCCTGTGACGCCACCGGCGTCGAGACCGACCCGTGGACCCGCCCGCTGGACTCGGACGGCGACCCGATCGACTGCTTCCAGCTCGACGGCCGCTGGTACTACCTGGTTGAGATCCAGGCCCCCGACGGCATGGAGCTGCTCGCCGAGCCGATCCGCTTCCAGGTGGTAGTAACCGGGCCGTCCGAAGGCGGCGACCACGCCTCGGCCCCGCAGCGCATCGGTGAACTCACGGTGGAGAACATCGCCGAGAACGCCGGCTTCCGCCTGCCGATGACCGGTGGCATGGGCCTGGTTATCATCACCGTTGGCGGTATCGCGCTGATGATCATCACGGTGGCGATTACCCTGAGCAACCGCCGCAAGCAGGCAGCCTCTGCCTAGCGCAAACTAGGTGGCCCCGGAGTCCCCTTCCGGGGCCACCTACCCCCTCCCGCCGCCGGCGGGATCACCCATCGAACGGAAAGGAGCAACCACCATGAGGCTGAACCACGTGAAGAAGGCCTGCTGGGCGCTGCTCCTCACCGTCGCGGCCTCGGCGGCGGCCCTGCCGCATGCCGCGGACTGGTTCACCACCCGCGCCCAGGCCGGGCAGATCGCCACCCACACCCATGTGCTGGCGCACACCCCCCAGGCCGAACTCGACTGGCTGCTGACGGGCGCCCACGCCTGGAACGCGGAACTCGCCGCAGGCCGCGGCGGATACGCCGCCCCCGATCTGCCCGACTATCTTTCCCAGCTTCGGCTGGAGGGCTCCGACATGATGTCGGCCGTGACGATCCCCCGCCTGGGGCGGACCGTGCCCATCCGCCACGGCACCTCCGATGAGGTGCTAGACCACTCCGCCGGGCACCAGTTCGGCACCTCGCTGCCCATCGGCGGCCCCGGCACCCACTCCGTCATCACCGCGCACTCCGGCCTAGTGCGCGCCAGGCTCTTCACCGACCTTGACCAGCTCGGCGTGGGCGATGTGTTCTTCCTGAACACCGCAGGCCTTCAGCACTGGTACCAGGTGGACCGCGTGATCGTCGTCGAGCCCGGCGACTACCACGAGTACATCGGGATCGAGGCCGACCGCGACCTGGTAACCCTGTTCACCTGCACCCCCACCGGCGTGAACACCCATCGCCTGATGGTGCGCGGCAGTCGCATCCCGGCGCCCGCGCCGGGGGACCACCTCAGCGGCGAGATGATGCTGGACGCCGGATTCCCGGTGTGGCTGGCAGCCCTGGCCGCCGCCGCCCTCGCCTCGGTGACCTCTGGACAACTGATCTTCCGGCCCAAGCGGGCCGACCAGGCAACAACCCCGGGCGCCGCGCGCGCCCACTCCCCGCAGCATGCCCGCGCGACGGTGGGCCGTGACGGACAACCCAAGAAGGGACGCCACCAGGCGTGACAACCATGAACGCAATCTTCGCCGCCATCCTGGCCGCCACCGTGGCGGCCTCGCCCGCCATGGCGCCCGCCGCCTCGCTCACCGTGGCGCCCGGCGTCACCTCGCCCGCCGTCTCCAGCGCGGCGCAGCAGGCGGCACCACTGGGGGCAACCCCCCTGGCTGTGGCCCCGGTGAGCCTGGCGCTGCCCGACCCCGCGATGGACGGCCACGCCTCGCTGACCGTCAGCCGCGTGCTCGACGGCCTGCCCGCCCCCGACGATGTGACCGTGGGTCTGTACCTGCTGCCCCACGCCGCGGGCGGCGAACCAATCGACCTGACCACCCGGGCGGGCTGGAACCTGGCCGCGGACCTGACCCTGGCGGAGGCCCTCACGCTGCCGCGCACCGCCATCGGCGCCGCGCCGACCGTGGGCGGAACGGCCCTCTTTTCCGACCTGCCCCTCGGGCTGTTCCTGGTGACCATCACCTACCTCGACGGGGAGGAGGCCCACGAGCCGTTCATCGTCTCCGTGCCGCGCACCAACGACGCCGGCAACGGCTGGAACTACCACGTGCTGGTCCAGCCCAAGGCGACCCCGCCGATCTGGGCGCACATCGGCGGCATCGTCTGGTACGACGCCAACCGCAACGGCCTCTTTGACGAGGGCGAAGAGGTGGTGCCGGGCGTCACCGTCCACGTCTACGTGGCCCCGCTCGACTCCGCCGTGGACGGCGCCGGCCGCCCCCGCACGGTCGCCCCGTCCAGCACGTCGACGCTGCTGCCCGACCCCCGAGAGGTGGAGGGCGGAGCGACCCGCGTGCTGACCACCGTCACCGACGAAAACGGCGAGTGGCTCCTGCAATACCAGCCCGTGATCGTCAAGCAGGTGACCTACGTCATCGACGGCGTCACCGTGCACGGCAGCCCCGTGGAGTTCACCATCTACGGCGGCGACTCCCACGCCGACCCCCGTTCCGGCGTGGCCGCCCCCATCCAGCTGATCGCCTTCGACACCGTCTTCCTCGACGCCGGCGTGGTCCGGGAGGCCCCGGCCGCGACCCCCACGCCCTCACCGACCCCCACCCTCCGGCCCACGCCTCCCGGCCTACCCGTGACCGGTGGCACGCTGGCCGGACTCTTCATCGGCCTCGGTGCCGTCGGGGGCGGCCTGGCCATCAAGAAGCTGTCCGACCGGCGCCGCGACGCCGAAGAGACCACGGCCACCGTCGACAGCCCGGAGAGGTAGGCGTCAAACGGTGGCAAGCAAGGCAGCACGGCGTCCCAAGGCCTGGTTTATCGCCATCGCCTGGACCCTCGGCCTGAGCAGCGGCGCCGGACTGGTGCTGTTTCCGCACGCCGCCCACTGGTTCACCACCCGTGTCCAGGCCGGCGACGTTGTGGAGCATGCGCATGTGCTGGCGGCAATGTCCGGCACCGAGGTGGCCGAGCTGGTGGACGCGGCCCACGCCTACAACGCCCGCCTGGCCGAGGGGCTCGCGGGGCGAACCAGCTATCACCACCCCGAATACCTGGGCCTGCTGAACCCCGGCGGACGGCCCGTGATGTCCACGGTCACCGTCCCGTCGTTGTCGCTGACCGTGCCGGTGTACCACGGCACCTCCGATGAGGTGCTCTACCGCGGGGCCGGACACCACTACGGATCGTCGCTGCCCGTGGGCGGCCCGGACACGCACACCGTGATCACCGCCCACTCGGGCCTCATGCGCGCCCGCCTCTTCACCGACCTGGAGCGCCTGGGCGTCGGTGACGTGTTCTTCTTCACCACCGCCGGAACCCAACTCTGGTACGAAGTTGACCAGATAGTGATAGTGCTGCCGGGCGACTACCAGGAATACCTCGGCATCGAGCCCGGCCAAGACCTGGCAACGCTGTTCACCTGCACCCCCACCGGGGTCAACTCCCACCGGCTCGTGGTGCGCGGCCACCGCATCCCGCCGCCAGAGGTCGGAGACGTGCGCCACTCGGAGATGATGCTGGAGGCGGGCTTCCCCTGGTGGGCCGCCATCCTGGGCGGCACGCTGCTGGCCACCTCCGTCTCCGGCAAGTTCCTCTTCCTGCCCAAGCGCGCCCCCGCCGCCGGCACGCCAGGACCGGCTGGCATGCCCGGCCTTCCTGCGACCATCGGGGAGCAGGCTGGGTCCGAACTGGGCGAGGCGCCCGCGCCACCGCCCGGACCCTCCGCCCGCCGCCGCTCGGGTCACCTGCCAAGGCACAGCCGATGAAGTCAGCACTGAGGCGCTGGCGACTCGCGGCCGTCTTCGCCCTGACGGCCGCCATCGTCTTCTCCGGAAGCGCCGCCCTCGCCACGAATCCCGTCGTCGCCGCTGGCCCCGCCCCGTTGGTGGCGACCCCCTGCGAGGCGCAGCGCGATTCGGTTCCCCTGGCGGCGGCCGGCCGCATGGAAGAGATGCTCCTGGGATACGGCCCCGGCCTGGCGGTCCGGGTGATGGGTGCGCACTGGTGCCTCTACGGCTCCACCATGGTGGTGGGCCCCGGCGGCCTCGGCGGCAGCCCCGCCACCGACCCCTGGCGGCTGCACCCCGAGACCACCGAGCTGCTGCTGGCGCCCGGGACGATTGCCCGCCCCGACTCTTCGTCCGCGTTCGGCCTCGCCCACCTCACCTACCTGGACGCCGCGCGGCTGGACACGCGCCATGTCACCAACATGACGGGCCTGTTCAGCGGGGCTACCGGCCTGACCTCGCTAGACCTCTCCGGCTGGGACACGCGCGCCGTCACCCAGATGGGCAACATGTTCCTAGGGACCGCGAACCTGACCACCCTGCGGTTCGGAACCGGGTTCTTGGCCCCGAGCGCCAACCCGCCCACCTTTGGCCCGGCCGAGTACGGGACCAGGTGGACCCGTCAGGCTCCCGCAGAGACGATCACCACCGCGCAGCTCATCGCCAGGATGACCACGCCGGGCAACTACGGCGGCGCCGGGCTCGCCGGGACGTGGACCCGCGAGAGCGCCGCCCCCGCGCTGGCCATGACCATCCGGCACGGGCTGATCGACCAGGTGCCCGGCACCGCCTGGGCCGACCTGGACCCGGCCGAGCGCACCCCCGACGGCTCCTTTGCCGCCATCGTCCCCGCCGGTTCCCTGGCCTACCACCGGGTCGAATGGGTGGCCACCATCAGCAACACCGGCGACGCGACCCTGTTGGGCGTCGGGCTCGAGCCCGGGCCGGGATACACCGCCGCCGACCTCGCCGCGTTCCTCGGTGACTTCTCCCTCGGTGAGGACTGCCGCCTGGGCGGCGCCCCGGTGACGGGCCCGCCCACCCTGGCCCCCGGGCAGGCCATGGTCTGCACCGGCACCCGCCCGCTGCAGGGCGGCGACGCCCCGCTAAGCATCGCCATGACCGCCGTCGGCTTCGCCACGGACGGCGCCACCACGCCCCTTGCCTCGGCCACGGACACCTGGCGGGCCCGCGTCGACACCGCCGGAATCTCGCTCACCAGCCGGTGGGCGCAGGGCGATCCCGCCGACGGCCACAACTGGCGGCTCACCCTGCCGCCCACCCACCCCACCGGGCAGGTGTGGCACCTGCACCGGCAGGTGGAGCTCGTCAACATCGGGACCATTCCCCTGGAGGCACTCTCGCTAACGGACCTGGCCGAGACGGACTCTGCGGGCTTCCAGCCCGACCACGGCGCCTCTGGCTGCGAGGTGCTGGACCCGGCGGGCCAACCCGACCGCGGCCCGCAGGCGGGCGGATGGACACCGGCCCTGGGGCAGCTCGTCACGCCGGCGTCGCCGCTGCCCCCCGGCTACCGCGTGCTGTGCACCCGCGACTACGAGGCGTACGAGGCGCACGAGGCCGAGCCAGGCAACCCGAGTGCCACCTACAGTCGCTCCACGCGCGTCGAGGGCCACTTCAGCCCCGGCCAGGGCGCGCACCTGGCGGCGCGGCTCGGGTCGGGCGCCACGCTGCCCAGCGTCGACACCCTCGTGGGGGAGATTCGCCGCTCCGAGGCGGCCCCGCCCACCCCGGACCCGAGCCCCACCGGCCAGCCGACACCGCTTCCAACGTCGAACACCTACCCCGCGCCGGAAGCCGAGTATCCTGCCGAGGTGCCCCTACCTTCCGCCCCCGCCGAGCCGGCGCCGCCCCTGGAGCAGGGCGGAGGCGAGAGCCGCGACCAGGTGCTGGAGGCGCCCCACCTCGCCCACGCCGTCTACACGGAGACCGCCGTCGGGCGCCCCCTCACCCTGCTGTCGGCGCCGGTGGTCACCGCCGCGGCGATAGTGGTCGGGGTGGTGTGCCTGCTCCCGCTGGACGGCGGAAAGCTGGTGCTTCCCACGGCCCGCAAGACGTCGCCCGTCCGGTTGCCGTGAGTTCACTCCCCTCACCCCTGGCCGAGGAATCCCTGGCCGCTCGCTACGCCCGCATGGGCCTGCTGCGTGACCTGGTCCACTTCACCGCCCGCAAGCAGATCGGCCGAATCTGCGTGCTGACGAGCACCCTCCTGACCGGGGCGGCCATCACGGTGATGGCGTTCGACGGCGGCCTGGTGGGGCACATCCTGACCCTCCTGGTCGGCCTGACGATCCATTCCGCGGCCTGCTGGGTGGCCTGGAGCTACGGGGCGTTCGAGCCCGGGCGGGCCGGCGCCGAGGCCGTCGACGCCGAGGCCATCGGTGCTAACTCGACAGGCGCCAAGTCTGTCAGTGCCAGGAGGACCATCGCCACCGGGGCAATTGGCTCCTGGACGCAGCGAGCCGGACTCGCGCTGGCCGTCTGGCTGGGCACCGCCCTGCTGGTGGTGGACCGCACCGGGGGACAGTACCCCTACGCGGCCTACCAGATCGCCGAGTATGTGTTGATGGTGAGCGCCTTCACGTTCACGGCGGCCGTGTTCTCCCAGGCCGTGACGGGCAGGTGGTTCATCCTGCTGCAGGTGGTCATGGTGGCTGCGGTGGCCGGAATGCAGTGGCTGGCGGGAATGCCGGCCCGGCCCGACCTGTGGATGGTATCCATGGTGACCGCCACGGTGTTGGTCCAGCGCTTGCGGCTGACCGAGTGGCATGAGCAGCTGCGCGCCGGGCTGGAGTCCGAGCTGGAGGCGCTGACCACGCTCACGGCCGCCGAGGAGCGCCTGGCGCTGGCCCGCGACCTGCACGACACGACGGGTTCCACCCTCACCACCATCGTCCTCAAGGCCGACATCTCGGTGGCCTACCAGGCCGAGGGCGACCAGCGGGCGATGGAGGAGACCAAGGACATCGGCCGGTTGGCCCGCGGGGCCCTCAAGGACACGCGCGCCATGGCCGCCGCCTACCGCCGGACCGACCTGCCACGGGAACTCAAGGCCGCGCAGGCGCTGCTGCGGGCGGCGGGCGTCGAGGCCTCGCTGCCGCCCGGCGCGGGCGAAGACTGGCCTGAACCGCTGCAGGATGCCTTCGGGTGGGTGCTGCGCGAGGCCACCACCAACCTCACCCGGCACAGCCGGGCGACCCAGGCCGCCGTCACGCTGGCGGCGACGGACGGCACCTACCGTCTGACCATCTGGAACGACGGCGCGGGTCGCCCCGCGCGGCAGGCAGGCCAGGGGGGTGCCGGCCGAGTAGATTCTGGCCTAGCAGGTTCTGGCCCAGGTGGTTCGAGCCTGGGAGGTTCTGGCCTGGCGGGGCTGCGCGAACGGATGGCCGCCATTGGCGGCAGGCTAGAGGTCGCCCGGGAGGGGGACTCCTTCTCGGTCACGGCCTCCGTCACCACCGGCCCGGCCGGCCAGGCAGAGAGGATGACAAGTTGATCAGGATCATCATCGTCGACGACGAGGCCTTTATCAGGGAGGCCGCCGCCGCCCTCCTCGGCCGAGAGGGCAGCATCGAGGTGGTGGGCCTGGCGGGGAGCGGGGCCGAGGCGATAGACCTGGCGCGCGACCTGCGGCCCGACGTGGTCCTCTCCGATGTGCGGATGCCGGAGATGGACGGCATTGAACTGGCGGAGAGGCTCGCCCAGCTCGATCCGCCGATTCCCGTGGTGCTCGTCACCTCCCACCCGCTGCCGGGCGTGTTGCAGCGCGCTCTGGAGGCCGGTGTTCGTGGCTTCATGGCGAAGGATTCGGTGGCGGTGGACCTGGCCCAGACGATTGGCCTTGTGGCCGCTGGGGAGAGGTTTGTCGATCCAGAGCTGGCCGCCGCGGCGAGCCGGGTCGGTGACAACCCGCTGTCGGAGGGCGAGCAGGAAGTCTTGGCGGCGGCCGCCGATGGCAGCCCCCTGGTGATCGTGGCCGACCGCCTGTCCCTGTCCCGAACCACGGTGCGCAACCGCGTGTCTTCGCTGGTGGCCAAGCTTGCCGTCACCAACCGGCACGAGGCCGCCCACTTGGCCAGGGAACGCGGCTGGATCTAGCGCCAACAGGCGGGTCCGGGCGGCGTCGGTCTGTGATGATGCCCTGCGATGGTCCAGCGCCGGCTGAAGCGAGGGCGGCTCCGGCTAGGGGTTGATCGGGTTGATCGCGCCGGCCCCCGAGTCGAACAGGCCGTGCTCGCGCACCTGCCGCAGGTTGATGGTCATGTCGGCCAGCACGTCGACGGCCCCCACATTGTTGCGGCCGGCCCCGGGGTGGGGCACGGGACCGGTCGGCAAGCAGGTGGCGGAGGCTGGCTCGGTGCTGATGACGGAGGTCGGGTGCCCGGGGATGCAGGCGCGGAACGTGGCGCCGATGATGAAGGTGACATCCGCCTCCTCGTCCTCCATGCCAAACACGTGGTTGAGGTCGAACGGCCAGCCGCTGCCCTCCTGGATCACCCACCAGTGATCGGTGGCGTCATCGTCGCCGCGGTAGGTGGGAGGGGTGAGGTAGACCAGGGCCAGTTCGCCGTTGACGAACCCCTGCCGCGGGAAGGAAATGGTGTTGGCGCGGACCAGTTCGCCGTCCACGGTGACGGCAATCCACCAGTTGAGGTGGGAGTTGTGCATCCATTCCGGGTCGAGATCCTCGATGTCGAGGTAAAGGCCGGCGATCAAGTTGTCGCCGGAGAGGGTGACTGTGGTGTTGATCACCCGGAGCACGGTGTCTCCGGGCACCATGCGCCACTGGTTCAGGTCGGTGACCTCATGCCCGGTGAACAGGTCCTGGACGGGGACCATGCCCGCCGGCAGCCTGATCTCGGCCCCGGGGGCCGGCGCGCCGGGAACCCGGGTGTCCCCATCGGTGCGGTCGGGGGAGGTGTCCCACCAGCTTTCGTCGTCGAGCACGATGTTCAGGTCTCCGGCGATGATGGTGCCGCCGGTGAAGTCGTCGCTGGCCGACCACAGCGCGAAGGTGCCGCCCCCGACCAGGGCGAGAAGGGCCGCAGTGGAGCCCGCCAGCCAGGCCAGGCCCTTGCGGCGCCGGCGTTCCTCGCT
>WRIF01000023.1 GCA_009782865.1 Promicromonosporaceae bacterium | reverse complement strand
CGCCCTGGTGGTCGCCATCGACGGGGCCCCCACCACCGAGACACCCTCCGGGTTCGAGGGGGTCACCCACGGGGGCTCGCGGCGCACCGGCATCGACGCCATCTCCTGGGCCGAGCAGGTCCAAGAGCGCGGCGCCGGCGCCATCCTCCTCACCTCGCTCGATGCCGACGGCACCCAGGACGGCTTCGACCTGGCCCCCCTGGGGGCAATCAGCACCGCCGTCGGCATTCCAGTGATCGCCTCCGGCGGGGCCGGCACCCTGACGGACTTCGTGGAAGCGGCCCGGGCCGGGGCCGGCGCGGTGCTCGCCGCCTCGGTGTTCCACTTCGGCACCTTCACCATTGCCCAGGTCAAGGAGGCGCTGCGCGCCGCGGGGTTCGCCACGTCATGACCAGCACCTCATCGACCAACATCGCCCTGGCCGGTTCCCGGGTGCGGCGCGGCCTACAGTTGCTTTGGCGAGGCATGCGTTCTACGCCCCTCGTCTACGCCTTTGCCATCGGCGGCTCGGCCATCTTCGGTGCGCTGACGGTGGTGGTCTCCCGCCTGGTGGGATGGGCTACCTCTGATGTGGTCGCCCCGGCCATCGCCGGTGACGACACCGCCCGCGGCCGCATCTGGTGGGCCGGGCTCGTCTTGGCCGGGGCGGCCCTGCTGCTGGCCTTCGGCGTCTGGGGCAGGCGTGTCGGTGCCACCTGGGGGGTGGTGAACATCTCGGCGCTGCACCGCCGTCGCCTGGCACAGGCCTACCTGCGCCTGCCGATCTCCTGGCATCGGGCACACCCGGCCGGCACGCTGCTGGCGCACGCCTCGGCCGACACCGACGCCGCCACGGGCGTGTTCAACCCCCTGCCCTTCGCCCTCGGAGTGGTGGTCATGCTGCTGGTCGCCGCGACCATGCTGCTCATGATGGACCCCTGGCTCGCGCTCGCCGCGATGATCATCGTCCCGCTGACCATCGTGGCCAACCTGATCTTTCAACGCCACATGTCGCCCGCGGTAATGCGGGCCCAGGCGCTGCGCGGCGAGGTATCCGACGTGGCCCACGAAAGCTTCGAGGCTGCCCTGCTCGTCAAGTCGCTCGGCACGGCCCAGGTAGAAGAGGAAAGGTTTGCGCTCAAGGCCGATGCCCTGCGCGCCGCCGGTGCCCGCGTGGGCGCCGTGCGCGCCCTCTTTGACCCGGTGATCGAGATCCTGCCGCAGCTGGGCACCCTGACCGTGCTCGCAGTCGGCGCCTGGCGCGCGCATGTCGGCGCCATCGACGCCGGCGATGTGGTCACCGCCGGTTTCCTCCTGACGATCATGTCGGTTCCGGTCCGCTCGTTCGGCTGGGTGCTCGGAGAGCTGCCCCGCTCCCTGATCGGCTACGAGCGGATCGCCACCGTTGTCGACAACCCCACGCAGCTCACCCCCGGCACCGCAGTCCTCCCCGCCTCGGAGGTGGGCCTGAGCGCCGAGTTCGCCGGGGTGCGTCTGGACGTGCCCGGACCCGACGGCGACGTGACGCTCCTGGACGACGTCACCCTGGCGGTTTCCCCGGGGCAGACCATCGCCGTGGTGGGCGCCACCGGCTCCGGCAAGACCACCCTCGTCTCCCTGCTGGCCCGCCTGGTGGACCCCACTGAGGGATCGGTGACCCTCGACGGGGTGGACACCCGCGAACTGGCGGCCGGGCAGATTCCGTCGCAGGTGGCCTACGTTGCCCAATCGACCTTCATCTTCGAGGACACCGTCCGCGCCAACGTCACCCTCACCGAAGACACCGAGAGCCACTTCACCGATGAGCAGGTGTGGGCGGCCCTCGGCCTGGCCCGGGTGGACCACGTGGTCCGCTCCCTGCCCGAAGGCCTCGACGCCCCCCTAGGCGAGCGCGGCTCCAACCTGTCCGGTGGGCAGCGGCAGCGCCTGGCCATCGCCCGCGCCCTGATCCGCCGGCCACGCCTGCTGATCCTGGACGACGCCACCTCCGCCGTCGACCCCCGGGTGGAGACCGCAATCCTGCAGGGCTTCGCCTCCACCTCCACCACCGTGGTGATGGTCGCCTACCGGATGAGTTCGGTGGCCCTGGCCGATGTGGTGGTCCACCTGGAGGGCGGACGGGTGGTAGCCGTCGGCACGCACGACGAACTCTTGTCCACCGACCCCGGCTACCGCGAGATCGCCACCGCCTACGAGGCGGAGACCCAGCGGCGCACCGCGCTGCTGGACGGCGGGGCCGTGACCGAAGCCGAACAAGAGGGGGACGCATGAGCGAGATCGCCGACTCCGCCGAACTGACGGTGGGGCAGACGCTGCGCCGCGGCTTCCAGCTCAGCCCCGAGATGGCGCGCGGCCTGACCATCACCCTCGCCCTGGCGGTGGTGGCCGCCGCCGGGCGCGTGGTGGTTCCACTGACCATCCAGACCGTCATCGACGATGGCATCCTTTCGGAGCACGGCCCGCAGGCCGGCGTCGTCGCCCGCACCCTCTTGGTGGCCGCCCTGGCGATGCTCTCGGCCGCCGCCTGCTCCGCCCTGGTCAACATCCGGCTGGTGCGCCGCACCGAGGCGGGCCTGGCCACCCTGCGCGTCAAGGCCTTCCGCCACGTTCACGATCTCGCCACCCTCACCCAAAACACCGAACGGCGCGGCTCGCTGGTCTCCCGGGTCACCAACGATGTGGACACCATCTCCATGTTTGTCCAATGGGGCGGCATCATGCTGCTGGTGGCGAGCCTGCAGATCGTGGTCTCCACGGTGATCATGACGTTCTTCTCCTGGCAGCTGACCCTCGTGGTGTGGGCCGCCTACGTGCCGCTGTGGCTGATAGTCCGGAATGGACAGCGTCCCGTCTCCCGCCGCTTCGCCCAGGTGCGCGAGCGAGTGGGCCACATGCTGGGCACTATTTCCGAGGCGGTAGTGGGGGCCGAGACCGTGAGCGCCTACGGCATCCAACGGCGCACCGCCGGGAGAATCGAGGCGGCGGTCGAAGAGACCCGCGTGGTGCAGGGCCGCGCCCTGGTGTTGGTCTCCACGATCTTCTCGGCGGGCACGCTGATGGTGAACCTGGCGCTGGCCATCGTCATTGTCGTCGGGGCCTGGCTGGGGGTGGCCGGCAACATCAGCGCCGGACAGGTGGTGGCGTTCCTGTTCCTCGTGCAGTTGTTTGGGGGGCCCGTGCAGATGGCAACCGAGGTGCTCAACGAGATGCAGAACGCGCTGGCCGGTTGGCGGCGGGTCATTGCGGTGGTCGACGCCCCGATCGAGGTGGCTGACGCCGCCGACGCGAGCGACAGCCCGCGTGGCTCCGCGGCCGTCTCCTTCCGCGACGTGCGCTTTAGCTACCCCGACGGCCCGGAGGTGCTGCACGGAATCTCGTTCGACCTGCCCGCGCGCTCGAAGGTGGCGGTGGTCGGCGAGACCGGCTCCGGCAAGACGACCGTCGCCAAGCTGGTCACCCGGCTGATCGACCCCTCCAGCGGCCAGGTGCTGCTCGACGGGGCCGACCTGCGGGAGCTGACCCTCGCCTCCCTACGCCACCGCGTAGTGCTGGTGCCACAGGAGGGCTTCCTGTTCGCGGGAACCATCCTGGACAACGCCGCCTACGGTCTGCGTGGCGAACGCTCCGCCAGCGAGGCGGAGGCGCTCGTCCAGGCGGCGTTCGAGACGCTCGGCCTGGCCGATTGGCTCGCAGACCTGCCCCAAGGCCTGCTGACGGAGGTAGGGCAGCGCGGCGAGGCCCTCTCCGCCGGCGAACGCCAACTGGTGGCCATCGCCCGCGCCTACCTGGCCGAGCCGGACCTCCTGGTGCTCGACGAGGCCACCTCGGCCGTTGACCCGGCCACGGAGGTGCGCATCGCCCGCGCCCTCGACTCGCTGACCACCGGCCGCTCCACCATCACCATCGCCCACCGCCTATCCACCGCGGAGGCCTCCGACCTGGTCATGGTCATCGACCAGGGCAACCTCTGCGAGTTCGGCCCGCACCACGAACTCGTCGGCGCAGGGGGCGTCTACTCCAAGATGCACGCGGCCTGGGTTGCCCAGACCCGCTAAGGCCACCCACAGTAGGAGAACCCGGAAACCATGCTCCCCCCAGACCTGAGCGCCCGGCTCAAGCGCGACGCCGACGGCCTGGTGGCCGCCATCATCCAGGAGGCCGCCACCGGCGAGGTGCTGATGCTCGGCTGGATGAACGACGAGGCGCTGCGGCGCACCCTGACCGAGGGCCGGGTGACGTTCTGGTCCCGCTCCCGCCAGGAGTTCTGGCGAAAGGGTGACACCTCTGGGCACCGACAGGTGCCGCTGCGCGTGCGCCTCGACTGCGACGGAGACGCGCTGCTCATCGACGTCGAACAGACCGGGGCCGCCTGCCACCTCGGCACCCACACCTGTTTCACCTCTGACCTCAAAATCACGGTGTGATCTGCGCCAGCCGGTAGCAACCGGCCGACCGCAGGGGGCACGATGGACGCATGACCACGGTGCTAGACGCGATTGTTGCGGGCGTCCTTGAAGACCTCGCCCAGCGAAAGGCCACGGTCCCCCTGGACGAACTCAAGGAGCGCGCGGCCAAGCGGCCCGGCGCCCTGGAGGTGGTCTCCCGCCTACGACGGCAAGATCAGGTGGCCGTCATCTCCGAGATCAAACGCCGCAGCCCCTCCAAGGGCCCGCTGGCCCTGATCGACGACCCGGCGGGCCTGGCCGCCACCTACGAAGAGGGCGGGGCCACCATGATCTCCGTGCTTACCGAGCAGCGCCGCTTCGGCGGCTGCCTGGCGGACCTGGTGGCGGTGCGCGGCGCGGTGGACCTCCCGATCCTGCGCAAGGACTTCATCACCACCACCTACCAACTGTGGGAGGCGCGCGCGGCCGGCGCCGACGTGGTGCTGCTGATCGTGGCCGCCCTCGATCAGCTGGCACTCGAGTCCCTCATCGAACGGACCCACTCGCTCGGCATGACCGCCATCGTTGAGGTGCACACCGCCGACGAGATCACCCGCGCCCTCGACGCGGGAGCCCGCGTGATCGGGGTCAACGCCCGCAACCTCAAGACGCTGGAGGTGGACCGCACCTGCTTTCGCGATCTGGCCCCCCTCATCCCAGACCACGTGGTGCGCATCGCGGAGTCCGGGGTGCGCGGCCCGCACGACGTCATGGAATATGCCCGCCACGGGGCACACGCCGTGCTGGTGGGCGAGGCGCTCGTCACCGACGGCGATCCGGGCCGCGCCATCAGGGACCTGGTGGCCGCGGGCAAGCATCCCTCCTTGTGGTCGGTCCGGCCTGCCTGCCGCTCCTAGGTCCCCCGTCGTCACCAGGGCAGGCAGACCACTTGTAGGCTAAGCGCCGTGACTACCTCTTTGTCCCGGCATCCCGGACCCTACTTCGGAGACTACGGTGGCCGCTGGGTTCCGGAAGCCTTGATCGCCGCCCTTGACGAACTTGAGGCCGCCTACCGCGCGGCCGCCGCCGACCCCACGTTCTGGGCCCAGCTGACCGATCTGCACAAGAACTACGTCGGGCGCCCTTCCCCGCTGACCGAGGCCCCCAAGTTCGCCCAGCACTGCGGCGCAGAGGCCGGCAACCGGGTGTTCCTCAAGCGCGAGGACCTCAACCACACCGGCTCGCACAAGATCAACAACGTGCTGGGCCAGGCCCTGCTCGCCCGGCGCATGGGCAAGACTCGCCTGATCGCCGAGACGGGCGCCGGCCAGCATGGCGTCGCCACCGCCACCGCCGCCGCCCTGTTCGACATGGACTGCGTGATCTACATGGGGGAGGAGGACACCCGACGCCAGGCGCTCAACGTCTCGCGGATGCGGCTGCTCGGCGCAGAGGTGGTGCCCGTCACCATCGGCCAGCGCACCCTGAAGGATGCCATCAACGAGGCGCTGCGGGCCTGGGTCACCGACCTGGAGACCACCCACTACCTGATCGGCACCGTCACCGGGCCGCACCCGTTCCCGGAGATGGTCAGGGAGTTCCACAACGTCATCGGCAATGAGGCCCGCGCCCAGATACAGGAGAAGATGGGCCGCCTGCCCGATGCCCTGGTCGCCTGCGTGGGGGGCGGTTCCAACGCGCTCGGCCTGTTCAATGCGTTCCTCGACGACCCCGACGTGCAGATATTCGGCTTCGAGGGCGGCGGGCACGGCGTCGAGTCGGGACGGCATTCGGCGCGCTTCGCCGGGGGAGCGGTGCCGGGGGTCATCCATGGCGCTAAGTCCTACCTGATGCAGGATGAGGACGGCCAGACCCTGCCCAGTCACTCGATCTCCGCCGGCCTCGACTACCCGTCGGTCGGCCCGGAACACTCCTGGCTCCACGACATCGGGCGCGCCACCTACCGCCCGATCCTTGACACCGAGGCGATGGAGGCCTTCCGCATCCTGTCGCAGACCGAGGGCATCATTCCCGCCCTCGAGTCCTCCCACGCCCTGGCCGGGGCCATCAAGGTCGGCACCGAACTGGCCGCGGGCGGCCAGCGTGACCAGATCATCATCGTCAACCTCTCCGGACGCGGAGACAAGGACGTGGCCACCGCCTCGAAGTATTTCGGCCTGCTCGATGCGGGCGTCGAACTCGGACCCGAAGGGGGTGACCTGTGATGGTCTCGCAGACTTCCCAGCGCATCGATGCGCTCAAGGCCGAGGGGCGCCCCGCCCTCATCGGCTACCTGCCGTGCGGTTTTCCCTCCGTGGCCCGCTCCATCAAGGCGGTCACCGCCATGATCGACGCGGGCGTGGACATCGTCGAACTCGGGTTGCCCTACTCCGACCCGGTGATGGATGGCCCGGTCATCCAACGCGCCTCGGAGGCCGCCCTGGCCGGCGGGACCCGCGTGCGCGACGTGTTTACGGTGGTCGAGGCCGTGCGTGCCTACTCCCCGCAGACCCCGGTGCTGGTGATGAGCTACTTCAACCCCGTCCTGCGTTACGGGGTCGACGCCTTCGCCCGCGACCTGGCGGCCGCCGGCGGAGCTGGGCTCATCACCCCCGACCTGGTTCCCGACGAGGGGGCACAGTGGCTGGCCGCCGCCGAGGCGCATGACCTGGACCGGGTGTTCCTGGTGGCGCCGTCCTCCACCCCCGCGCGCCTGGAGCTGACCTCCGCCGCCTCCCGCGGGTTTGTCTACGCCGCCTCCCACATGGGGGTCACCGGCGCCCGCGACTCGGTAGACGAGGCCGCCCGCCGGCTGGTGGAGGCCACCCGGCAGGCCGGAGCCGAACGGGTCTGCCTCGGCCTGGGGGTCACCACCGCCGAACACGCCTCCCTGGTGGGGCGCTTCGCAGACGGCGTCATCGTCGGCTCCGCCTTCGTCAACGCCCTGTCCGTCGACGAGGAATGGCCGGCCCGCCTCGACGCCCTGACGGCGGTGGCCCACCACTTCGCCGAGGGCGTAGCCAACTCCCGGAAGGCCTGAGTCCATGCCCCAAACCATTCCCGCCCCGCCGTTGTCCGGCTTCGACCTCGGGCCGCTGTACCTCAACATCTACTCGCTGATGATCCTGGCGGGCGTGTGCCTCGCCGTCTGGGTGGGCGGTCGCCGTTTCACCACCCGCACCGCCGGCGGCACCATGGACGACGTCATCACGGTCGCGTTTTGGGCGGTGCCCTTCGGCATCATTGGCGCCCGGCTCTACCACGTGTTCACCGACCTGCTGGGCGGTGACTCGCTCTACCTCAGGGACCCCGTGGCCATCATCCGCTTCTGGGATGGGGGCTTTCGTGGGCTGTCCATCTGGGGCGGAATCGGCTTCGGCGTCGTCGGCGCCTACCTGGCCGCCCGCCGCCTAGGCCTGCGATTGCCGGTCCTGGCAGACGCCATCGCCCCGGGCCTGCTCCTGGCCCAGGCCGTGGGGAGAATGGGCAACTGGTTCAACCAGGAACTCTACGGCGCCCCCACCACCCTTCCCTGGGGGCTCTCCGTCGATCCCGGCCACCTGGTGATCGACCCGGCCACCGGCGCCCGCTTCGCCGAGGGCACGCTCTTTCACCCCACCTTCTTGTATGAGGCGCTGTGGAACCTCGCCATGGCGGCACTGCTCATCTGGCTGGACCGCAGGCTGCGCCTGGGCCACGGACGAGTCATGTTCCTCTACGTCATGTCCTACACCCTGGGACGCCTGTGGATCGAGATGCTGCGGGTGGATCCGTCATCGATGGTCAACCTCGGATTCACGCAGGTGCGCGTGAACGTCATCACCTCGGTGGTGCTGTTCCTGATCGGCCTGGCCGGTTTCCTCCTGGTTGGGCGACGCCATCCCGGCCGCGAGGCGGATGCGCGTCGGGTTGTGCCAGACGACGAGGGCCAGGCCTCCGCGGCGGGGGAGGACGCCCCCGAAACCGGGGTATAGTTCAGGTATCCCAAAGACGCCTTTGCCGGCGTTAGCGTGCCCGGAATCACCCGGACCGCACCCTCACAACAAGGTATGGAGAAATGCGCAGAGCAAAGATCGTTTGCACCCTCGGACCCGCCACCAACACCCCGGAGATGCTCCGGGAACTGATTGACGCAGGCATGGATGTCGCCCGCATCAACCGCAGCCACGGTTCCACCGAGGAGCACGAGGTCATCTTCAATGCCGTGCGCGCAGCGGCCCAGGCCGCCGGCCGCAACGTGGCCGTCCTCGTTGACCTGCAGGGCCCCAAGATTCGCCTGGGCAAGTTCGCAGGCGGCCTCAAGCCGTACCTGAACGTCGGTGACAAGTTCACCATCACCACCGTCGACATGGAAGGCACCGCTACCAAGGCCTCGACCACGCACAAGGGCCTCGCCGACGACGCCAAGGTGGGTGACCCGCTGCTGATCGACGACGGCAAGGTGCGCCTGCGCGTCACCGCCGTCAATGGCCCCGAGGTCGAGACCGTCACCGAAATCCCCGGGCAGATCTCCGACAACAAGGGCATCAACCTGCCGGGGGCCGCCGTCTCGGTGCCGGCGATGTCGGAAAAGGACGAGGCCGACCTGCGGTGGGCGTTGAAGATCGGCGCCGACTACATTGCCCTGTCGTTTGTGCGCGATGCCGCCGACTACGACGCCGTCCGGGCGATCATGGACGAAGAGGGCCGAGTGGTCCCGGTGATCGCCAAGCTGGAGAAGCCGCAGGCCATCGAGAACCTCGAAGAGGTGATCGCCGCGTTCGACGCCTTCATGGTGGCCCGCGGTGACCTGGCCGTGGAGATGCCGCTCGAAGAGGTGCCGCTGATTCAGAAGCGGATCGTGGAGTTGGCCCGCCGCAATGCCAAGCCGGTGATCGTGGCCACCCAGGTGCTGGAGTCCATGACCGACAACCCGCGCCCCACCCGCGCCGAGGCATCCGACTGCGCCAACGCGGTGCTCGATGGCGCCGACGCGGTCATGCTCTCGGGGGAAACCTCGATCGGCAAGTACCCGATCCTCACCGTGCAGACCATGGCCCAGATCATCGAGGCCACCGAGAAGCTCGGCGCCTCCCGTATCGCCCCGCTCGGCACCCGCGCCTCGACCCGCTCCGGGGTGATGACCGAGGCCGCCAAGAACATCGGTGAGCAGCTCGGGGTCAAGTACTTTGTGACGTTCACGCAGTCGGGTGACTCGGCCCGGCGGATGTCGCGCCTGCGTTCGCAGATTCCCCTGCTGGCCTTCACCCCCCTCGACTCCACCGAGAAGGAGCTCGCCCTCTCCTGGGGCGTCGCCCCGTTCGAGGTGCCCATGGTCGGCTCCGTCGACGAGATGGTCACCCAGGTGGACCTGACCCTGCAGGCCAATGGCATGGCCGAACCCGGCGACCGCGTGGTCATCGTCTCCGGCGCCCCGGTCGGCATCCCCGGCACCACCAACAACATCCTGGTGCACAAGATCGGGACCACCGATACCGGCGCCCGCCAGTAACGACGCGCCAATGGCCGCAGGGACCACACCTGCGGCCATTGGCGTATGCTCTGCGCATGACAGCAAATCGACTCCCCGTGATTCTCGACGTTGAGAACTCCGACCTCGCGGTCGCGCTCCTGTCCGACTACTTCTCCCCACCGGACGGCCGCGGATCTGACTTCAACGGCGCCTACTTCTCACACCTCGGCCGCGAGTGGTCCGAGCCGAAGTACTTCAACCGGATCACCGCCTCCGACATCGTGGCGGTCTCCCTCCTCGACACCGAAATCCCGGCCGCGGCCTCCATCGCCCTCCTCGGGGTGGACACCGAGCCCATCGAGGAGCTGCTGGCCCAGATCCCCGTGGACCTCGACCTGTGGAACGCCGACGACGAACACATCGGCGGCAACTCCGCAGCCTGGAAGCTGTGGCGTCACCTGCGCCGCTACCCCGGCGTGGGGCAGACCACCGCCTCCAAGCTGATGGCCCGCAAGCGCCCCCGCCTGATCCCCATTTACGACGCGGTGGTCGGCCAGGAACTATGCCTGCGCGACTCCGGCGGACACTGGCAACTGATGCGCGAGCTGACCCAGTCCGGCGGCAACACCCCGCTCTGGCTGCACCTGACCGCCCTCGGCCAGCGCGCCGGCCTCAACATGGACCGCATCACCCCGCTGCGGGTATTCGACGTCGCCACCTGGTACTTCGGCAACCCGAAGCTCTCCAAGCGGGTGGCCTGGGTGGCCGCCGAT
Organism: Promicromonosporaceae bacterium; assembly: GCA_009782865.1. Taxonomy (GTDB): domain Bacteria; phylum Actinomycetota; class Actinomycetes; order Actinomycetales; family Cellulomonadaceae; genus Xylanimonas. Next base: position 403 of record WRIF01000023.1, on the reverse strand, counting down.
CACGGCGCCTCCGTCCCGGAACGTCCCGTCCGCGACTGACCCACCCTAGAACGTAAGGAAGGCCCCACCGAGGTGGGGCCTTCTACGTTTGCGCCCGCGTCCACGGGCTCTCGGTTCGTGCCTCAGGTGGGACTCGAACCCACACACCTCTCGGTACTCGATTTTGAGTCGAGCGCGTCTGCCAATTCCGCCACTGAGGCCCGTCGCCACCTACCGGTCGCGACGACCGCCTATTCCATCACACTTTGGACGCTAGAGCGGCATCGGAGGCGACAAAACCGGCCCGCGCGCCGCACACGGTTATCGTTTCGTGACTTTTGCGTGCCAACCGCCTCTGCGGGGCATAGTATTCCGCTGTGACCGAGAACACCGCCGCCGCTGAGCTGGACATCAACTCCCTTTT
>WRIF01000022.1 GCA_009782865.1 Promicromonosporaceae bacterium | reverse complement strand
TCGGCTTCGGAGTCCTCTTCAGCGTCGTCTTCCTCGGCGTCATCACCCTCAGGGACGTCTTCTTCGAGGTCGGTGGCGTCCTCGTCGGCGGCCGGGTCTAGGTCCACCTCGGCGTCATCGTCAAGCACCCAGACGGCGTCGTCGTCGCCGTCGATGAACTCGACCTCTTCGACGATGGCGGGGGCCGGGCCGAAGGCGACATACGACAGGCCGGCCAGGGCGGCGCCCGCCAGGGGGGCCAGGACGAACAGCCACAGCTGGCCCCAGTGTTCCCCGGAGCCGGCGAACAGCAGCGGCGCCAGCGAGCGGACCGGGTTGAGGCCGGCGTTGGTCAGGGCCCAGGTCAGGAGGTACAGGCCGGTGAAGGTGAAGCCGTAGATGGCGGCCAGGGAGCCGGCGCGCCGGGCGCGCCCGGCCACCGAGATGAACACCATCATCAGCAGGGCGGCGGCGATGACCTCGATCAGCAGCGCGCCGACAAAGGCGGTCTCGGTTGCGCCGCCGGTCATGTTGGCCAGCGGGGACAGGTCGGCCCAGCCGTTGGCGGCATTGGCGAACAGGTCGGAACGGTCGGCCAACTGCACCATGGGGGGCCAGGTTTCGGGTACGACGGCCCAGACGACCACGGCGGCGACGACGGCGCCGACCACCTGCACCAGCCAGTACGGCAGCAGATCCCGCCAGGCCAGGCGGCCGGTGATGGCCGCCCCCAGGCTGATTGCCGGGTTGAAGTGGCCGCCGGAGACGTGGGCAAACGCCGAGAAGGCGGCCATCAGCAGCAGCCCGGCGGTCAGGGCCACCGTGAGGGCCTGGAAGTTGTTGACCGCGTTGAACGCGAGCACCCCCAGGATGCCGAAGACCAGCATGAATGAGCCGACGGTCTCGGCGCCGAGGCGCGCCAGCAGTCCGTAGCGGGCGCCCGGGGTGTCGAGGGGCTCCTCGCTGACGTCGATGACCACACTAGATTCGGCCAGGTATGGGAGGTTACTCGCAGACATTGTGCTCCTTTGGTTGCAGCCTGACATGGCGTCATCAGGCAACCTACCCGCCCCAAGGCCGAACATGGTGGAACTTCGGCGCGGTTGCGACAGACAGCGCCTCGTTGCCGCGGCGGTCAGTACCCTTAGCACCATGAAGCCGCCGATGACCGTGACCGTGACGGGGGCCGCCGGCATGTGCGGGTACTCCCTCCTTTTCCGCGCCGCGGCTGGCGCCATGTTTGGGGAGGACACCCCTGTGCGCCTGCGGCTGCTGGAGGTGCCGCAGGCGGTGCGCGTGGCCGAGGGAGTGGCGATGGAACTCGAAGACTGCGCCTTCCCGCTGCTGGCAGACATCGAGGTGAGCGACGACCCGCTGGTCGGCTTCCGCGACTGCGACCTGGCGCTGCTGGTGGGCGCTTGGCCGCGGCGGGTGGGGCAGGAGCGCGCCGACCTGTTGAATGCCAATGGCCACATCTTCGCCACCCAGGGGCAGGCGATCAACGAGGTAGCCGCCGATGACGTGCGCGCCGTCGTCGTCGGCAATCCCTGCAACACCAATGCGCTGATCGCCGCCATCAACGCCCCCGACGTGCCGCGTGACCGGTGGAGCGCGCTCACCCGCCTGGATCACAATCGGGCCGTGACGCGCATCGCTCAGCATGCGGGTGTCTCCGTCTCTGAGGTGCATCGGGTGGCCATCTGGGGCAACCACTCGGCGGCGCAGTACCCCAACCTGATGCACGCCACCATTGGCGGCCGCCCCGGCGCGGAGTATGCGGCCGACCGTCGCTGGTTCCGCGGTGAGTTCATCCCCGACGTCGCCGAGCGCGGCGCCCGGGTGTTGGAGGTGCGCGGCACCTCTTCGCAGGCCTCGGCAGCCGACGCCACCATCGACCACGTCCGGGACTGGTACTTCGGCACCGAGCCGGGCGACTGGATGTCGGCGGCGATCTGGACCGATCGGGAGTACTACGGCGTCCCCGCCGGCCTCGTCTGCTCCTTCCCTGTGACCTCGGACGGCGAGCGCCTTTCGGTGGTCGAGGGGCTGGAGATCGACGAACTCTCCCGGGCCTACATCGACAGGTCGGTCACCGAGTTGATCGAGGAGCGGGACGCCGTGCGGGCCCTCGGCCTGATCTAGCGTTTAGCGCCAGGAGACGGCGCCAGGATTTCGCCGGGCGCGAAACGGCGAGCGGTTGGGCGTCACCGCGGAAATTGACGTGACGGCTGACGGTGGGCGGCAGTAGCGTTGCGGATCATGGACACCCCTCAAAGCGCCCCGCCGGTCGACAAGTTGCGGCCGCCGTCGCGCACGCTGTCGTGGCGCCGCCTGGCGAACCCCGCCACGGTCACGGCCCTGGTGTTCCTGTCGATTCACGCCGTCTTCACCGCGCTGGTGTCCCTGACCACCGGCTGGCTGACGGCCGAGCCGGTGGCCCGCAACATGGCGTGGCTGGCCGTGGCGGTGCTGACGGGCGCCTTCAGCGCCTACGTCGGCCGGGTCATCTGGAACGGTGTGGTCAATCGTGCCGAGGGTCGCCTGCGCATGGACCTGTTGTCTGCGGCCCTGGCCCAGCCGGTGCGGGTGCTCGGTGAGCAGAGCTCCGGGGAGATTTTGGACCGGGTGGACGACGACACGCAGGCCGTCGGCCGCATGTTCCGCTTCTCGGTCTGGCCGGCGCTGCGCATCTGCGCCTCGATCCCGCCGCTGTGGATCGTGGCGGGCCTGACCTGGTGGCCGGGCTGGATCGCCTTCCCGGTGCTGCTCGCCCTGATCGTGGCGCTGGCCCGGCCGCAGATGGGCGAGATCGCCCGGCGCCGGGTCAGGGAGGAAGAGGCGTGGACGGCGCACGCCACCGTCCTGGAGGAGTCGATCTCTGCGCGTGACGACCTGCGCACCTCCCTCGGCCAGCCGCTGGCCGTGCGCCGCCTCGCCGAACTGTCGGCCAACATCCACCGCCGCCTGCTCGATGTGCTGCGCGCGGAGATCAAGCTGCTCGCCTCCACCGACCTGCCGCTGTACACCCTGCTAGCCGTGGCGCTGGTCACCGGCGCCCTCCTGACGGCCGCCGGCTCGATGACGGTCTCCGCCCTGGTCACCCTGTTCCTGGTGACCACCCTGCTGGTCGGGGTGATGGGCGAGCTGATCTCCAACCTCCCGCAGATCCAGGAAGGCGTCGGCGCGCTGACCCGCATCAAGCAGCTGCTCGACGCCGAGGCGGAACCCACCGACGGCGCCGCCGTCCCCGACCAACCGCTGGCGTTGGAGGTGCGCGGGCTCAACTTTGAGTTCGACGATGGGCAGGGTTCCTTCGCGCTGCGCGACATCTCCCTGACCGTGCCAGCCGGGCAGACGGTGGCCCTGGTGGGGCGCACGGGGTCCGGCAAGTCGACGCTCGCCTCGATGCTCTCCCGGGCTGTCGAGCCGCCGGCCGGTTCGCTGTTTGTTGGCGGGCGCGACATCTGTGACCTGAACCTGGAGTCGCTGCGTCGCGCCGTGGGCGTGGTGACCCAGCGCACCGAGTTGATCGCCGCCACCCTGCGGGACAACATCACCCTGTTCGAGAACGTGAAAACCGGCGCCGTAGAGGCCGCCATCACCGAGCTGGGCCTGACCGAGTGGGTGGCAGGCCTGCCGGACGGCCTGGACACCGAGCTCGGCTCCAACGGCACCTCGCTGTCCGCCGGCGAGGAGCAGCTCGTCTCGTTCGCCCGCCTGCTGGTGCGCGACGTCCAGGTGGTGGTGTTGGACGAGGCCACGGCCCGCATGGACCCCCTGACCGAGGCGCTGGTGGTGGCCGCCGCCGACCGCCTGCTGCGCGGGCGCACCGGCGTGCTGGTGGCCCACCGCCTGACCACCATCGAACGCGCCGACCTGGTGGCCGTCCTCGATCACGGGCGCCTTTCCCAGTTCGGCAGGCGCACCGACCTGGCCGAGCAGTCCGGCCAGTACCGCGACCTGCTCACCGCCGCCACCGGCTCCGTCTCCGCCGAGACGGTGATCGACCTGCCATCGTCGTCGGTAGACGGGACTACGCTCCCCGCCGCCGCTGACGAGGAGGCCTTCGGTCACGAGACCTTCCACCCCGACATTGCGGTCATGGAGGCCTCTGCGGGGGCCGAGGGCCCGCACCTCGCCGGCCCGCACTCCACAGGGGCAGACACAGGGGCCGACGCAGGGGCCGGCGTAGGCTCCTTGACCACGCTCTCAAGCACCCGGCGCAAGGGCACCCTGCCGCAGCGGCGGGGCCTGCACCGGGGCATGGGGGTCATGCGGTCGGTGGCGCGCCAGTTCAACATCCACAAGGCCTGGGGCCTGCTCGGGGGCTTAAGCTTCACCGCCTCGGGCATCATCGGCGCGTTCGGCCCGCTGGCCGGCTACATGTGGGGCCGCACCGTTGCCGGGGTTGAGGCTGGGACCTCCATCGCCTGGCCGCTCACCTGGCTGATCGTGGGGCTGTTCGCCTCCCGCCTGTGCGTGTTCTACGGCATCTGGGTCTACCCGCGCTGGTGGATTCAGCTCTCGCTGCGCACCCGCCTGGCTGTCATGCGCGGCCAGACCGACCAGCGCCGCCTGCCGGCCACCCCGCCGGGCGAGGTGGTGGCCCGCGCCATGGACTCCGATCGCTTTATCACCTACGGCGACCGGTGGATCGACTTCATGGGTGGCTTCCTCACGGTGGCGGTCACCTCCCTGCTCGGTGGCTCGCTGCTGGCCGGCGCCGTGCTGGCGGCGATCCTACTCACCTCGGTGCTGGTGGCCATCGCCGGCCGTCCGGTGGCGGGCCGCTCCGCCAAGGCCGCGGCCGATGCCCGCGCCCTGTTCGGCCGGGTGCTGGTCTCCGCGGTGGGCGCCTCGCGCACCATCAAGCTCTCGGCCCGCACCGGCCAGGTGCACGCCTTCCTTTCGGAGGTGGACGGCCGCCGCGTCAAGGCGCAGGTGTTCGAGCACCGGGTGGCGCAGCTGCTCAATGGCTTGCCGTGGCTCACCTGCCAGGCGGCGTTCCTCGGCTCGTGGGTGGCCTTCTACTACGGCTGGTGGTCGCTGCCGGTCACGCTGCTGGTCTCCACCACGGCCGCGGGCTTCGACTTCATCGGCTTCGTCGCCGGGCAGGTGGTCACCGCCTACCCGGGAACCAAGTCGTGGAAGGACGCCACCGACGCCTTTGTGGACGGCGCCGACCTGCTGGCCCTGCCGGACGGGGTGGACCTGGTGCGCGGCGTCGCCCCGGCGCCCCTGCCGGCCACGGAATTGCCCGCCTTCGAGTCGCTCTCCCTTGACGGGGTGACGGTGATGCACGAGGACGACGGCACCATCGGCGTCTCGGACTTCCACCTGCGGGTCGAGCGCGGCGAGCTGGTGCTGCTGCTTGGGCGGGTGGGCTCCGGCAAGTCTTCCCTGCTGGCGGCCCTGGCCGGGCTGATGCCGTTCACCGGCGAGATCAGGTGGAACGGCGAGGAGGTCTTGGAGGCCGAGACGTTCCTGCGGCCGGGCCGGGTGGCCTACGTGCAGCAGGTGCCGCGCCTGCTCAGCGGCTCGATTGCCGAGAACATCACGCTCGCCTACCCCGACCGCGCGGTCGAGGGGCCGGTGGCCGACGCGCAGCTGCAGGTGGACATTGCCGAGAGCGGGGGCCTGGAGGCGGCCGTCGGTCACAAGGGCGTCAGGCTCTCCGGTGGGCAGCTGCAACGCCTGGCCCTGGCCCGCGCCCTGGCCACCGGTTCGCAGGTGCTCATTGCCGACGACGTCTCCTCCGCCCTCGACGCCAAGACCGAGCTCGGCCTGTGGGATGCCCTGCGGAGCCGGGGCATGACCGTGATCGGCTCGACCTCGAAGGCCGCCGCCCTGGCGAAGGCCGACCGGGTGGTGGTCATGGCCGGGGGAGAGGTGGTGGCGACTGGCCCGTGGGCCGACCTGGCCGCCAGCTGGGGCCACCTGGCCGGCTGAGCCAGGCGCCGGGCGCTCGCCCACCGGCCGTCAGGGGTCAGCGGCCTGACCGCGGGCAGCCAACCCGGCCGTCGGACAGGGCGCGCGCAGTACGCTTGACCGCCATGACCGATTCCGCCCCGCCCGCCCAGTTTGTGCTCACGCTCTCGTGCGAGGACCGTCCGGGCATCGTCGCCTCCGTCTCGGGGGCGCTCGCGGCGGTGGGCGCCAACATCATCGAGAGCCAGCAGTTCGGCTCGCTTGAGTCGGGGCGGTTCTTCATGCGGGTGCAGTTCGCCTCGGCCCAGCCGCGCGATGTGCTGGTCACGGCCCTGACCCCGACCTTCGACCTGTACGCGATGGACTGGGGCCTGGCGGTGGTGGGCCGCCGGCTGCGCACCATCTTGCTGGTGTCCAAGGCGCCGCACTGCCTGGTTGACCTGCTCTATCGCGAGCGACACCAGGGACTAGAGATCGACGTGGTCGCGGTGGTGGGCAACCACCCGGACCTGGCCGACATCGCGAAGTTTTACGGCAAGCCGTTCCATCACCTGCCGGTGACCGCCGCCACCAAGCCGGAGGCCGAGGCGGCCCTGCGGGCGCTGATCACCGAGCTGGACGTGGAGTTCGTGGTGTTGGCCCGCTACATGCAGATCCTCTCCGATGAACTCTGTGGGGACCTGGCGGGGCGGATCATCAACATTCACCACTCCTTCCTGCCGTCCTTCAAGGGCGCCCGCCCCTACGCCCAGGCGCATGCCCGCGGCGTCAAGCTCATCGGCGCCACCGCCCACTACGTCACCGGCGACCTCGACGAGGGGCCAATCATCGAGCAGGACGTCGAGCGCGTTGACCACTCGCGGGGTGTCTCCGAGCTGCAGGCGATGGGCGAGGACGTGGAGCGCCGCGCCCTGATGCGCGCCGTCAAGTGGCATGCGCAGCAGCGCATCCTGCTCGACGGCTCGCGGACCGTCGTCTTCCGCTGAGATACCTGGCCGCGGGTCGCGCCGCGTGGCGACGTTGTGCCGTTCGCGACGTCGGAACTGCTCAGTTTGCAGGGCCGAAGTTGGGCACTCGACTCCAGGTTGCTCAGTCGTGGGTACCCCGCTTGACGCCGAGCCGTGTTCATGTCGGTGGGCGGTGACATCATCGGAAGATGAAGTCACCGAGAATGAAGGACCTGCCGATCAGTGATCGGCCTCGCGAGCGACTGCTGCGAAACGGCCCAAACGGGCTGTCGTGCGCCGAGTTGGTGGCCGTGCAGCTCGGGACAGGTTGCGAGGGGGCCAGTGCCATCGACGTGGCCTACCGTCTCCTAGCCGACTGGGGAGGCCTCGCTGGGTAGGTAAGGGCGCGCCCGGAGGAACTGGCGAGACACCCCGGGGTGGGGCCAGCCAAGGCCGCGCGCCTCTGCGCGGCCTTCGCCCTAGCGGCCCGAGCCGGAGGCGGCATGGAGGGGGAGGTGATCGCCAGCTCGGCAGACATCGCTCGCGTGGCGCAGGCGCGGATTGGGAGCGCGCGAACCGAGCAGGTGTTGGCGCTGGTGGTCGATGGCGCCAATCGGCTCCGTCGAGCCGAGGTGGTGGCGACTGGTTCGGCCAAATCGTGCCCGCTGCCGGTCAGGGAAATCCTTGCCACCGTCCTCCGGCACGACGGCGTGGCCTTCGCGGTGGCGCACAATCACCCAAGTGGCGACCCAACACCCAGCTCCGCGGACGCTGAAGCGACCGAGAAGATTGGTGCCGGGGCCAGCGCAGCGGGACTTCGCTTTCTCGATCATCTCATTGTGACCCGCGCGGGTTGGTGCCGAGCGGTCGGAAGCGGGTGAGGTAATCGCCGATAGGTAGAACTAGTCGGACTGGTTGCGAACTGCTCTTCGATGTCCAGCCCGCATATGAAGTTGCATTGAACGAAAAGACACGAACGCCATTGCGTCCGACGGATGCACAGAAGTCCTTCATCCTGGAACAATGTGTTGCAGATCCGGTTCACTTTGAAGTCTTTACGGGATTTATCACCTGGACTCGGACCTCAATGCCATGGCTTCGAAGAGATTCTGATTGTCGAACAAGGTTGACCTTTGTGAAAGTAAATAACGATTCTGGAGTAATATTCAGCCCATCCTTGCGATGTAGACCAATTATGATTTTGCGCGGCTTGACGTCGTTGGGATCCAGGCCTCCTGCGTCGATAATTCTGTTCCTCAACTGTCTCCTAGCCTCTTCATCCTTCAGCAGGGCGTCCGCTGATACCAGGGCTTGCGACAGAAGGTGGCTAGCGTCGGAAGACCTCTCCGTTCGTTTGACGTGTATCAGTGTGTTTCCTGGCAAGTAAACGTCGCAGGCCTCGATGCCGCGCTTGTGGAGATCGGTGTATAGCAACTTCGCGTCGAGGCAGACTCCGCCAAATTCCTTGGCAAGTTTCGTGTTGTACTCATTTTCGTCATCTTCACTGCTCCAGTCGATAAGCCGGTCATCAGTGGATGCGTGCTCAAACAATTCCCTGACGCGCTGGTCGATCTTGAGAGCATAATCGTCATCTACCCGATACCAATCGCCATCGAAGAGCGTATAGGTGAGGCCCTTCATTTCGGCCTCGAATGCAATCCACTTCTTAAGTGGAATATGACGACTGATTGCTTCATCACCACCGGCGTCTCTGAACAGTTGAATGCTGGCTCGCGTCAATCGGTCAAGTCTGTTTCCCTTGCCTTGCTCAGCTATCGCACTGCTGACTACGGACCAAGTTGGTTGCCCATCTTGAAGTTTGTTGTTGCGGCTGGTGAACATGGACCTTGGCATCCAGGAGTCGGGCGCTCTGTTGTCCTCGAGTCTTTCATGAGGCCAAGACAGGCCAATTCGGGCTGTGCTCTTGTCGTCTTCGAGCTCATCAAGTGCCTTTGATAGAAGTGCGTCCAATTCTGTCACGCGATCTGGATTGCTAATTTTCGTGAGTTGCTCCAATGCTCGCAATTCTTCCGAGGGTTCTTGCTTCAGAATTTCTTCCAGTTGATCCAGGTCGGACAACGCTTTGATGGGGTCGCAAGAAATCGGCAGATTCAGGGCATCTGAGCCTTTGATTTGTAAAGGAGATCTTCTAGATGCTGAGAATTCACTCAGATCGGCCAACGCAACAACCCGGCTAACCGCTTCTCCGATGCCTCCGATCCCAAAGCCTAGCAGATTGTCCCCCTGGGGAATTGACAACCTTGATGTTCGGGAGCGTTCATTCATAGTGGTAGACGTCAAGGAGTGTAAGCTATCTGGCTCCGCTATGCGAATCGCGATTTTTTGGCCGAACAGGCTATCGACATACTTTGGATCGAGCAACAGGAAGCCCATTCCGTATGTCAGGGCATGCCAGATGCGATCTTCTACTGCATTTTTCAGTTTCGGTTTTACGAGGAGAACTCCTGCTGGACTCTCCCCTGACACCTTTATGCGCCGTCCTGATAGCGATGACAGCGCTTCACACCACTTTGCCTCCGCTCGCTTCATGGAGCCGAACACCATCAAGCCAGGTCTGTCGTCAACCATGATTTCGGTTGCCGAGAAGTTGTCGGACGTCAGATATTGGGGCCTGACTGCGTCAGTCGCCTTCTCGAGGTTGGCCAACCTATAGATGGTCGTACGGTAACTCGCCCCTTCTTTGTGAGACATGCGAATCTTCCTTTCACTTTGGAACGATCTCTAGAAGTGGCCGTCTATCGGTCACTCCGAGCATTTGGCATAGGTGTGCATGCTTCCATGCGAGTTGTTTGGCGAGCGCTGAGGTGGATACTCCATTTGCGTCTGCCAGTTCGACGGCCTGCCGGAGCATACTGGGCACCTCCCCCGGGTAGTTGCTGACCGGATGAGAGGGAATCAGTCCCTGTGACCTCAGTTGGTTGAGCCGTATATACGCACGTCGCGCGGTGGCTTCTGAGTAGAGGCCCACTTCCCGGCCTCGGTAAATGAGGGACTGGACTGAGATGCCCCACTCGGCGTTAAGGTCGAGCAGTCTCCGAAAGTCCACGCGGGCGGGAAGAAGTGGACGAATGCTGAGGTTAGGAGTCAGGAACTCGGCAGCGAACCGGTCGGCCTCACGCTCTATGACAGTGTCACCTCCAAGTGCCCCGCCGTGCAGAACGAGGTGCCCGAGCTCATGGGCTGCCGTGAAGCGGTACCGGTATATGTCGTCTGCTCGATCAAGCGACAGGATCACCAGTGGGCGTGCGAAACAGAGTGTAGAGAAGGCATCGATCCGCGCCACTTCATCTGTGCTCTCTGGTGCAATTACAACGATGATCCCTTTGGACTCGAGGAGACGGACGACGTGCGACACTGGGCCGTGTCCGAGCTGCCAAGCGCGTCTGAGTGCTTGGGCTGCGGCCACAGGGTCGGCGGGGAGGGAGCCAGGAGTGATCTCGCCGCCGGCGAAGCCAGGAAGGCCGACATCTGGCAGTTGCACGTGGGTCTCGACGGCTTCAACCAGTTCCCAGAGTTGCTCTGTGTACGACGTTGCTTTGAGTCGCTGTTTCGCAGTAGTCGCACGCAGGCTGCGAAAAAAGGCCTCGTTGACGGGGAGTTGCATCTGCGGGCGTCCAGACGTGAAGAACTCTGGCCGCACGTTTAGACATTTTGCAAGCGCAGGTATCAGGTCGGGTCGTGGTGATGACGACCCTGACTCGTACTGGCTGACGGCCGCTGCCGAGACGCCAATGGCACCCGCCAACGCCTGTTTGGTGAGCATTGCAAACTCGCGGGCTTGCCGAAGCCTGTCCTTGTCGAATGTGCGGGAGATCAGCGCGTAGGAGTCCGGGCTCACTGGATGGGCTCCTGACTGGAAGCCTCCGCCGCAGGACTGATAGCCCGAAGGCCAAGTACGACAGAGGGTTCGGGATCGTCGTTGAAGTCACGCACATCGTCAAGCACGGGAGCAACGGAGGAGCGGTCGTTCGTCACATCCAGGCAGACGTCCCGGTGCCAGGCCCACTCGATCTTGCCGTCAGGTTGGGTGAAATTGCTGACCTCGCCAATGGTCAGGCCGCGCAGACCGGATCCGGCTTCGCAGTCATATGCCGCAAGTATCGTTCGTGAGGCACCCTCGAGGATCGTGGCGGCCATCGCAGACTCGTCTACGGCGCCAAAGGCGTTCCCAAGGTCCAGCGCACCTTGGACAACGGGCGGCGACGACCCCGGCGGCATTAGCAAGGAGGCCTTAAGCTGCGACCATGCGACGGCGAGGTCGTCTACCCCGTTGGAGCCAACTCCGTGACGAGTGGGGAAAACTAGCGTGCCGTTAACAACCGCCAGAGGGTAGCCGCGATTGCCCCGCTTTGGGACAATCGTCACTCCGGGCAATCCCTTCAGGAA